>NZ_CP015109.1:600000-865000 GCF_002082015.1 Sporosarcina ureae
TCCTTCACACCAAAAACATCCATCGCTGTTTTCGTATGAATATCCGCCCCTTGACGGAATGCTTCAATTAATTTTTCGTCTTGTGAAATATGCGCAAGTACACGTAATTCAATTTGTGAATAGTCAGCCGCAAACATAATCCATTCGGTTTCTGAAGGAATGAAGGCTGCACGTATTTTACGTCCTTCTTCCAAACGAATCGGGATATTTTGCAAGTTCGGATTGATCGAGCTCAATCTACCCGTCTGTGTTAGCGCCTGCTGGAAACGTGTATGAATCTTTCCGTCTTCATGAATCTCTTTAGATAGACCTTCGATATATGTTGAATTCAACTTGCCGAGCTGTCGGTATAATAAAATATGTTGAATGATCTCATGTTCACTTTCGAGTTTCTCTAGCACATCTGCAGCTGTCGAGTAACCCGTTTTTGTTTTCTTAATAGGTGTCAGGCCGATTTTTTCGAACAGAATGACGCCAAGTTGCTTAGGCGAATTAATATTGAACTTTTCGCCAGCCATTTCATAGATTGTTTTCTCAATGACGGCTAGACGTTCCGACAACTGTTCACCAATCGTCTTCAGTACCTCTACGTCCGTTTTCACACCGGTTACTTCCATTTTCCCAAGGATCTTGGCTAACGGTAATTCCAGGTCATGGAATAAGTCACGCTGTTCATTGTCCTCCAACTGTTTGGTAACTACTGGATACAGCTCCCACACCGCATGGGCTTTTCTCGCAGTATGGTTGGCAAGTTGTTCAAGCGCCGGTACAGTCCGTTTAGCTCCTTTACCATAGACCGCTTCGTCACTTTCTACACCATGATAGCCAAATGAACGTGCGATTTCAGCGACTTCATTTGTTGAGAATGAAGGATTGACGATGTACGCCGCCAGCATGAGATCGAATTCTGCACCGTTTAGTTCCATGCCAAGTCGCGCAATTGCCGCATAGGCTGATTTGGAGTCTGAAACGTATTTACGCGTTGCATGATCCGCAATCCAGTTCCTAAAGAGATCGGATGATGTAGCCAATTCAGTCGGAATGAAGTACGTATCGGTGTCATTTGACAACCCAATACCTAAAATATCTTCAGACAAATAATTATCGCCATCGATCTCGACATGCACAGACATCGTATCCGTCAGCATGTCTGGAGTGATTTCTTCCACACTATGAACAGCGATTTTTTCTAGTGGCTGAACTTCGACCGCTACATCCATCTTTTCAAGCAATGATTTAAATTGTAACTCTTTATATAGTTGGATCACTTCTTCTTCGTTGCGTCCAACAAAGTCCAAATCATTCAATGACACGGTGATCGGAGCATGCACTTCAATTGTGGCAAGTTCTTTACTCATGAACGCTTGATCTTTATTGTTCACCAAGTTTTCTTTCATTTTCTTAGCGGTAATTTGATCGATCGATTCATAGACATTTTCTACAGAACCATATTCCTTCAATAATTTCAGTGCAGTTTTCTCACCAATTCCCGGTACGCCTGGGATATTATCGGAAGCATCGCCCATCAAACCTTTCATGTCGATGATCTGCAATGGGGCAATACCGTATTTCTCTTCGATATGTGCAGGTGTGTACTTCTCAAGGTCAGTAATGCCTTTTCTTGTGATGCATACCGTTGTCTGATCATTCGCGAGTTGCGTTAAATCTTTATCTCCTGAGATGATGACGACATCCGCTTCCGCATCACTGCACTCTCTGCTCAGTGTCCCAATAATATCATCTGCTTCGTATAGATCCAGTTCATACTGCGTGATGCCGAACGCTTCAATTAATTTGCGAATATACGGGAACTGTTCGGATAGCTCGGGTGGTGTCTTTTGACGTCCGCCTTTGTATTCTGTATACGTACTGTGGCGGAATGTTGTTTTCCCTGCATCCCATGCTACAATTACGTGTGTCGGTTTTTCATTCGCTAAGATGGTCTCTAACATCATCGTAAAACCGTATACCGCATTTGTATGAACACCCTTTTCATTCGTTAATAAAGGTAAAGCAAAAAACGCACGGTATGCTAAGCTGTTTCCATCCAATAAGACGATTTTCTTTTTCGTCAAAATTCATCCCACTCCTTTATGTTCGTCACTATAAAAAACGTCATTTTCATCTAGTTTACCACGTTTGGCAACTCTAATGAAAATGACGCACTTATGATTACTCGATATTGCCGGTTAATAGCTTGGCATATGGTGAATCTGCTGGAAGGATGATCATCGTTTCATCATCCACGACTTTCGTATACGACTGAAGTGTTCTATACAGTTTGTAGAATTCAGGATCTTTTGCATACGCGTTATTATAAATTTTGGCAGCTTCCGCCTCACCTTGCGCGGTTACGATTGCCGCTTCTTTTTTCGCTTTTGCTAACATTTCCTGCACTTCACGATCCGTTTCCGCTTCAATCTTCTGTTTCTCTGCATCCCCTTCAGAAAGGTAGGATTGGGCAGTCGAATCACGTTCAGAAATCATCCGCGTGTAGATAGATTGTTCGTTTTCTTCCGGTAAATCGATACGCTTCATACGTACATCCACTACATTGATCCCGTAATTACCATCATCTAAAAATTTATTTACTTTGGCTGTTACATCGTCATTCAAACTTCCGCGAGAAGAATCTTCATCATTGACGACATTGACATAATCTAGGCGTCCCATTTCATTTCGGACGACAGAATAAATAAATTCTTCCATTCTCGCTTCCGCGTTGACGATATTACGTGCGTTGGAAATCATTTTAGCAGGATCGGTAATATGCCAGATTGCATAGTTATCAATAATGATCCGCTTCTTATCTTTCGTATTGATTTCCGCTTCCGACACATTAGAAGTCATTCGATTTTTCGGCAACGTACTAACACTTTGAATGAATGGTATTTTCATATTGATACCCGGTTTTTCGATAATCCTAGTAATTTCACCGAATTGACGGACGACGCGGTATTCATTCTCTTTCACGATAAATAAGTTGGATAACAGAATGACAAGAATCGCAAAGACTACCGTCAGTGAGATAATTAGTTTCGTATACTTCTTCATATCAAACGCTTTTTTCGGTCGCATCTGCGTAACTTTAGGATCTGGTTCCGGTCCTGGCTTCTGTGCACTTTGTTGTTGATCAGTTTCTCCCATCTTTTTGAGAGCTTCTTCTATCTTCTTGAACGGGTTTTGTTCGTTACTCATGAAGCTTTACCTCCTTTGTCAGCTGATTTCTCCTTTTCTTCTTTTACAGGTGGCTGATCTTTTTGCAGCTGTTGAAGTGGTAAATACTTCATTGTTTCTCCGCTGTCGTTCATGATATATAGATTCGCTTTGGGTAATACTTGCTCTAGCGTCTCAATAATTAAACGTTCACGCGTGATTTCTTTATTTTTTGCATATTCATTATATAAATCACTGAATACCGCCACGTCACCACGTGCTTGTTCGATCCGTGCAGTCTTTTTCCCTTGTGCTCGGGACTTGATTGCGTCACGTTCACCGATTGCTTCTTTCGTTCTCTGGTTTTCATATTTTTTCGCTTCGTTGATCTTCGTATTTTTCGTTTCACGCGCATCCGTTACAGCGGTAAATGCTGCACGTACTTCTGCATTCGGTAATTCAACGTCTTGCAATTTTACGCCTTGTACTGCGACACCGATATCATATTTCTCTACTAAACTAGTCAATAAATCACGTGTCTTCGCTTCAATTTCCGCTTTTCCATCCGTCAATGCCGCATCAATTGTAGAACTACCGATGATGGAACGAATAGACGCAGACGCCGCATCCCTCAATATTTCAATAGGATCTTCTGCATTGAATAAATACTTCTTAGGGTCGACAATACGCCACTGCACGGTCAAATCGGTCAGAACGATGTACTCGTCACCTGTAATCATCTTCGTTTCCTTATCTACGATCTCACCCGACTTATCTTGCTTGTAACCGAAATGAATACTGTATGTTTCCTTGGATAAAATCTCCGCCTTCTGAATCGGCCAAGGCAACTTAAAATGAAGGCCTGAGTCGGTCACAGGTGCGCCAGCTTGTCCGAATGAAATAACGACAGCTTGTTCAGATTCGTCTACTGTGTACCAAGTAGTAAAGACGATCAATAAAAGTACTAATCCGGTGATAAACAAACCAAGTGTCACCAGGATCCTTTTTGTGCTCATATCTGTTCCCCCTTTTCTATGTATGACTACTGTACGGAACAGTAGTCAAGTAAGTTTCACTTTTCTTGATTATAGTTGTCCATGGGTAGGTAGTTGAATACGGAAAACAGTACCGACACCCACTTTACTGTCCACTGTGACGATGCCTTGATGTGCTTCAGCAATGTGTTTGACAATCGCAAGCCCTAACCCCGTACCGCCCGACTCCCTGCTTCTCGCACGATCTACGCGGTAGAAACGTTCAAATAAACGAGGGAGCTCTGAAGGCATGATACCAATACCTTGGTCGCGAACGGAAATTTCAATATAGTCGTCAATTTCTTCTACGGAAACCGTCACAGTTGTTTTTTCATGCGAATAGGCAATAGCATTATTCAATAAATTCACCATCACTTGCACTAACCGATCGTGATCCGCAATAATACTTACTTGTTCGGGCACATGCAAATCGATTCGCATCTCTTTTTCTTGCACTCTCTTTTGAACGACTTTGATGGATTGCTCGACTACTTCCATCACATCCACAGGCTCTCGTGTGATTTCAAAACTTCCGCGTTCCATGCTCGATAAGCGCAATAAATCTTCAATCAATAATTGTAGGCGATTACTTTCTTTATACATAATCTCCAGAAAATCACGCCTGACCACAGGATCTTCCACCGCCCCATCGAGCAACATCTCTGAAAAGCCTTTAATCGAAGTAACAGGTGTCTTTAATTCATGGGATACATTCGCCACAAAATCTTTACGTATTTGCTCGAGATGAACCAACTCTGTAATATCATGCATAATGATCACGATGCCAAGCCAATTGCCATTTTCGCCAATGACAGGCGCACCGTATACGTCTAAATGGCAAACGCCTTCTGCTAATACTACTTGGGACTGGAACGTGCGGACTTCTTCTGTTAAAAATATCGTTTCAATTTCTTTTTCAATATCTGAAGGTAACCCAATGTCTTTAAACGTTTTCCCCATCAGTTCCTCTCCATTACGCTGGAAAGTTTCTTCAAACACACGGTTGACTAAATTGACAGCGCCTTGACGTCCAAACATCAACAGGCTGCTTCCAATGCTACTGACCAATGTATTTAAACGCTCTTGTTCCATAGCGCGTAGTGCAGAGTTCCCTTGTAGTTTCTGAGCTACTTGATTAATGGAACTCGTTAGTTGATGATTGATTTCACTATCTTCATTATGCGCTCGCACTGAATAGTTCCCTTGGGCCAATTGATGCACGACACTTGTAAAGTGATCAAACGGCTTTACATACTGCTGAAGGATTTTCGCGACCACAAACATCATCACAACAAATACTAGTACGAGCGTAAATAGTAAGTACACCCAATAGGTTTGTTGTATGGTCGCATCTACATTTTTTCCAAATAAATGAAAAAATTGTCCTAAGATAATTCCTAGCACAATTAATAGTATAGATAAGATGACAGCGGATACAGTTAAAATTTTTGTGTAGTAGTACTTCATCTAGTTTTACTCTCCAAACTTGTAACCGACGCCTCTCATTGTTTTGATATAGCGCGGCTTTCTCGTATTTTCTTCGATTTTATCGCGCAGATGACTCACATGCACATCAACAATTCTAGAATCTCCTGCAAACTCATAATTCCATACCGCTTGCAGCAACTGGTCACGGGAGAACACGCGATTCGGATGCCTCATGAAATACACAAGCAACTCAAATTCCTTCGGCGTAAACTCTAGTAGTGTTTCGCCTAAATACACTTCCAAGCGTTCAGGATACACTGTCAGCTGACCCGCAACCAATTTCTTCTCTTTCGTATGGCTACGTTCACCCGTCCGCCTCAGAACCGCACGAACCCTTGCTGCCACCTCACGTGGACTAAAAGGCTTTGTCATGTAATCGTCCGCACCCATTTCCAGGCCGATGATTTTATCCATTTCCTCACCTTTAGCAGTCAACATGATGATCGGTGTTTGAATATCTTCTTTTCTCAGCATACGGCAAACTTCTATTCCGTCTATTTTCGGTAACATTAAATCCAAAATAATTAAATCAGGTTTTTCGTCCAATACTTTTTCGATAGCTTCTTCTCCATCACTCGCAAGTACCGTGTGATAGTCTGCTTGTTGCAATGTGAATGCAAGCAATTTCTGTATAGACTGTTCATCTTCCACAATCAAAATCTTTTGCTGGTTAATTTTCATTCTCAGATCCTTTCGTTTGCACTGCTTTGACAGGATGTTTTTGCGGAGCGATGACCACTACTTCTCCGCTCATAATTCGTTCTCCTTCTTGATCCGTTGCATCTACTTGGATGGTTACTTGATTAGTCTGAATATCAAGTTTCGTAATTTCCAGAAAGAATTCAACGATGGAGTAATGATAGACAGGCTTAGGGAAATGCAGTTGCTGATGAATAATATGCGCACCGGGTCCAGGCATGTGTTTAGATATAGCAGCTGTCACAATACCCGTCAACATGATGGGTGGTACTATGGGTTGTCCATAGATCGTCTCCGCTGCGTAATCATGTTGCAAATAAAGTGGATTGGCATCATTAGTCAACCCTAGGTACAACATCAAATCTTTGTCTTCAATCTTTTCGGTCAAGTGCAACCTTTCACCGATTTCTAACTCCGTGATTTCTTTTCCTATCGATTTACGTTTATTCTTCAACAAATAAACCCCTCCTGTATTTCTAAAGTCATCAATGAAAAAGCTGAAAATTACTTCAATAAGTAAATTATAACAATCCGCTCATGAAAAATCGAGCTAACATGAAAAAAGATCGGACGGCTAGATAGCTGTCCGATCTTCAACCTATAATTTTACGCCAGAACACTCATTACAGTACGTACAGAGTCAGCGGACTTTTGAAGTCCCATTTTCTCGTCTTCGGTTAATTCAAGTTCAATGATTTTTTCGATACCTTCCGCACCCAACACTGTCGGGACACCTAAATAAATACCGTTCATGCCGTATTCGCCTTCTAGAAACGCAATCGATGGTAAGACACGTTTTTGATCTTTCAAAATAGCTTCAGTCATTTCAACCAAGGCAGCAGCTGGCGCGTAATATGCAGAACCATTACCTAATAGATTGACGATTTCAGCTCCACCCTTACGTGTACGCTCTACAATTTCTTCTAAACGACCAGCAGGAATCAAGTTTTCTAAAGGTACACCACCAGCAGTCGAATATCGAACTAGAGGCACCATATCATCTCCGTGACCACCTAAAACGAAGCCTGTTACATCTTTTACTGATAGATTTAATTCTTGTGCGACAAACGTACGGAAACGAGCTGTATCCAGTACACCTGATTGACCAATCACACGTTCTTTAGGGAACCCAGACGCTTTGTATACAGTATATGTCATGGCATCTACTGGATTCGTTAACACAATAATCTTCGTGTTAGGTGAATACTTAACAATTTCAGCTGTTACTGATTTCATGACTTTTTGATTTGTCTGTACTAAGTCGTCACGGCTCATTCCGGGTTTGCGTGCAATACCGGCAGTAATGACCACTACATCAGAATCTTTTGTGTCTTCATAATTGGATGTGCCGATAATACTGGCATCAAATCCTTGAACCGGGCCAGCTTCCAACATGTCTAATGCTTTGCCTTTCGTCGGATTTTCCATAGCTGGAATATCGACGAGGACGACATCACATAGTTCTTTTTGAGCTAAAAGGAATGCAGTTGTTGCTCCAGTAAAACCAGATCCGATAACCGATACTTTTTTACGCTTCAATGACATGTAAAACTCTCCTTTTTCAGAACAAGATAGTAGAAAGAGGGGGATTCTCATCCCCCTCTTTTGTAACGCTTATAGGTTTTTGATTAATTCATCAGCGAATCCAGAAGTGCTTACTTCTGTCGCATTGTCCATTAGACGTGCGAAGTCGTATGTCACTACTTTTGACGCAATTGTTTGCTCGATAGAAGCAGTGATTAGATCAGCCGCTTCAGTCCAGCCAAGGTGTTGAAGCATCATAACACCTGATAGCAATACGGATGAAGGGTTTACTTTATCCAATCCTGCATATTTCGGTGCTGTACCATGAGTTGCTTCAAAGATTGCATGTCCAGACTCGTAGTTAATGTTCGCTCCTGGTGCGATTCCGATTCCGCCTACTTGTGCTGCAAGCGCATCAGAAACGTAGTCACCATTCAAGTTCATTGTAGCTACTACATCGAATTCTTTTGGACGTGTCAGAATTTGTTGCAAGAAGATGTCAGCAATTGCATCTTTTACGATGATTTTGCCAGCTGCTTCTGCATCAGATTGCGCTTTATTAGCAGCATCTGTTCCGTCAGCATCTTTAATGCGGTCATATTCTCTCCATGTGAATACTTTGTCGCCGAATTCTTCTTCAGCTAACTCGTATGCCCAGTTCGCGAATGCGCCTTCTGTGAACTTCATGATGTTTCCTTTGTGTACAATCGTCAAAGATTTACGGCCTTCTTCGATCGTATAGTTCAACGCTGAGCGCACAAGGCGCTTAGTGCCTTCTTCAGAAATTGGTTTGATCCCAAGACCTGAAGTTTCAGGGAAACGAATATTTTTAACACCTAACTCAGTTTGAAGGAAATTAACTAATTTTTTTACTTCGTCAGAACCTTCTTGGTACTCGATACCCGCATAGATATCTTCTGTGTTTTCACGGAAAATAACCATGTCACAATCCTCAGGACGTTTCACGGGTGATGGTACTCCTTCGAAATAACGAACCGGACGCAAGCAAGTGTATAAATCCAGTTCTTGACGCAATGCTACGTTCAATGAACGGAATCCTCCACCAATCGGCGTAGTGAGTGGTCCTTTAATCGCAATCAGATATTCTTTAATTGTGTCAAGAGTTTCTGTTGGAAGCCAGTCACCAGTTTCGTTGAATGCTTTCTCTCCAGCAAGAACTTCTTTCCAATTAATTTTCTTTTTCCCGTCATAAGCCTTTTCAACAGCTGCTTCGATTACGCGTGAAGCCGCATGCCAAATATCCGGACCTGTGCCGTCACCTATAATGAAAGGAATCGTTGCGTGATCTGGGACGTTTAAAACACCGTTAGTTACTGTAATCTTTCCATCGTTAGCCATTATTGATATCCTCCTGATTTCAAAATCAGTGGGCCGGTATACGAGATACCGCCCCACGAATTTACTATTTTTTATCGTTCATTGATTGGAACATACTTTTGCATGCCTGGTCCTACGTACTCTGCACGTGGGCGGATCAAGCGGTTGTTTTCGTATTGCTCCAGAATATGTGCAATCCATCCTGAAAAACGAGAAACTGCAAAAATAGGTGTGAAAATATCATGATCGATGTCTAATGAATGATATACCGAAGCGGAGTAGAAATCAACATTTGGAGGCAATTTCTTTTCTCCAGTGACAATTTCTTCGATTTTTTCGGACATATTGTACCACTTTTCTTCACCGCGAAGAGTAGTCAATCGCTTAGACATTTCACGTAAGTGCTTCGCACGTGGATCACCTTGACGGTATACGCGGTGACCGAAGCCCATGACTTTTTCTTTGTTAGCTAGTTTTTCACGAATATATGGCTCGACTTGATCTTCATCACCGATTTCCATAAGCATATTCATAACTGCTTCGTTTGCACCGCCGTGTAATGGGCCTTTAAGAGCACCAATTGCAGCAGTGACACCAGAATACATATCAGATAGAGTCGCCACACATACGCGCGCTGTGAACGTAGATGCGTTCAATTCATGGTCTGCATGTAGTACAAGTGCTTTATTGAATGCTTCTTCAGCGATATCAGCAGGCTCTTCCCCAGAAAGCATGTAAAGGAAGTTTGCCGCATAGCTTAAACCTTTTTTAGGTGCTACTGGCTCTTGTCCTTTTCTGATCCGTGCGAATGCAGTCACTACAGTAGCCACTTTAGCTTGAAGCTTAACTGCTTTATTGTAGTTTTCTTCTGGTGACATATCTTCCGCTTTTTCATCGTATAATCCTAGAAGCGAGATAGCTGTACGAAGTGCTGCCATTGGGTGCACTTTGTCGATTGGGTACGTTTTGAAGTGATCTAGAACCCCTTGTGGAATTTCTGCATTATCTTCTAATTGCTGTTTCAATTCAGCTAGTTCCTTTTCGTTTGGCAAACGTTTGTGCCAAAGTAGATACACTACTTCTTCGAAACTAGCATTTTCTGCTAAATCATCGATGCCATACCCTACATATGTAAGAGTGTCATCGATAATGGAACTAATTTGAGTTTGTGCTGCCACGATACCTTCCAAACCTTTTGTTGCTGTCATGATATTCGCTCCTTCTTCCCAGTTTAGTCATCTCCCTGAAGCGGAGTGCAGAACGATGACCATCTGCTGTTTATATTTTTATCTAAAACGCTTACAAAGTCCATTATAAGCAACTTAAACGGTTTTGTGAATGGTAAAGATGTTTTTTATTTATTATTACCAGAAAGGAATGGACAAATCCGCATGATATCCATCGAATCCAAGCGCTTCCAAACCTATGCCCGTCAATGGTTGCCGGCTCTACTGATCGTGATTTTCCTCATCGTGATCCCACCTATTGGATTCGCGATTGTTTTCGCCTTCTTCACTGCTCCGCTCATGAATTCTGTAATTGCTCTTACAAAACTGCCGGCCTTTTTAGCTGCTTTAGTCATAATGGGGGTGCTTGCCTCTTTAGTATACACCTTCATATTCCTATCAATCAATGGATTGATTTCTGTCATTTGGACTATGGAAGATCAATTAGGGATCATTATCGAAATGATGGATAGTAAAGGTTGGAATTTGCATGCGGCAGCAGAACAATTTATTCAAATGAGTCATGAGGCGATGGAAGGGATCATCAGTTTACTACAAAAGACTTTCCAACAGATTTTTAGTACATTTTTATTTATTATTGCTTATTTTTTCGCTTTACGAGAAAGTGCTACCAATCGGTTTTGGTTTTTAGTTTACTTTCCTAAAAACTTCAGACAGGTAGCGGGCAGGATTTTTGATAGGTCAAGCCGTTTGATGGGACATTTCTTTTCCGTTCAGATTCGACTATTTTTCATAACATTTATTTTAATGGCGGCCGGTTTCTGGTTGCTTGATTTTGAGTCTTTTTTAACGAAAGCATTTTTGATTTCATTAGTCGATAGTATTCCATTCTTAGGAATCGGTCTGGCATTTTTACCGATGATTGCCTTTTCGTTCTATATTGATGACATGCAATCGGCTATCGGCTTATTAGTTCTATACATTATTTTATTAGTGTGCAGACAGATAATCGAATCACTTTTATGGGCTCATGCTTTTAAATTGCGGACCGTACACTCATTTATCATTACCGCTTGCGCTGTGTATTTATTCGGATTATACGGCATCATGTTTTTACCATTCTTCTTATTTATTGCGTTAAAAGTAAAGGAACATCCTACATTTACATAACTCGGATTTGACCAGAACGTATTTTATTGTAAATCCACTTGACGATAAATGGATACAATATTTTACGCGGACCGCTAAACAACAATAATAATCCTATAATATCCGTAATAAAACCAGGCATGAGTAATAATAAACCACCTAGTAAAATACACACGCTATCGACTAACGCTTTGCCAGGAGTTTCTCTATTGGCCATACGGTACTGTAAGTCACGCCATGCCCGAAGCCCTTGTTTCTTCGCAAGATAAGCGCCACCAATTCCTGTTGCAATAATTATTACTATCGTAGGCATAATCCCAAGTGTTTTGCCGGAAACCATGAGTACTACCAGTTCAGCAGTCGGTACAATGATGAATAATGCCGCTAACCATTTCATATAGTAACCTCCAAAAAAGACCGCTATCTCTTTATGAGAAGCGGTCTATATATTTTTACAATACTTTTGCGTGACCATTATAGATTACGCCGCTTGCTGCATCCATTGTAATGTCACTACCATTCTTAATAACGGATGTAATGTTTTCCGCACCTACTATTACAGGTACGCCAAGACTCAATCCAACCACTGCTGCGTGACTAGTCAATCCACCAATTTCGGTAATGATACCTGCACATCGCTCAAGCGCTGGAAACATATCCCGGTCTGTAGAATGCGTCACAATAATGTCGCCTTCTTTGACTTGTGACAAGGCTTCCTGTGAGTTCTTGATGATCTTTGCTTGACCGAAGGCAACGTTTTTACCGATACCTTGGCCGCGACCGATTAAATCACCGATCACATGTAATTTCATCAAGTTCGTTGTACCCGCTTGTCCAACCGGTACACCTGCTGTGATGATCACTACATCGCCATGCGTTACATATTGATGCTTGACACTTTCTTCGACGGCCTCTTGAAGAATACCATCAATATCCAACGCTTTCTTCCCGATGATTGGATACACACCCCAAGCAAGTGTGAGCTTATTGGAGACGACTTCTGAACGTGTAACCGCAATAATCGGAACACCAGGACGATACTTCGCAATCATAGTAGCTGTATGACCGCTTTCAGTAGGTGCTAAAATTGCTTTTACATTCAAGTTTAGTGCTGTATAAGACGCCGCTTGTCCAATTGCTTCCGTGAGGTTCCCTTCTTTTTCTCTCGTTCTTGTGGAAACGACGGAATGGAAGTCCATGGATTCTTCAGTAGATAACGCAATTTTACACATCACTTTTACGGATTCGACTGGATACATTCCAGCAGCTGTTTCACCTGAAAGCATGACAGCATCTGAACCGTCCAAAATCGCATTGGCCACATCACTTGCCTCTGCACGTGTAGGGCGTGGGTTTCTTTGCATAGAATCCAACATTTGAGTTGCTGTGATAACTGGCTTACCATATTGGTTACATTTATGAATCATCATTTTTTGAACTAATGGAACTTCTTCAGCTGGAATTTCTACTCCTAGATCTCCACGAGCCACCATTAGACCGTCAGATAACTGAAGGATTTCGTCGAGATTGTCGACACCTTCCTGATTTTCAATTTTCGGTACAATATGGATATGTCCACCATTATTATTTTCTAGTAGTTCACGGATTTGAATGACATCAGTTGCGCGACGCACGAAAGAAGCCGCGATAAAATCTACGCCCTGCTCAATACCGAACAAGATATCTTCTTTGTCTTTATCCGTAATTCCAGGCAATTGAACAGAAACGTTCGGAACGTTGACCCCTTTATTATCTTTTAAAGGACCTGCGTTGATCACTTTTGTATGAATTAAGTCTTTGTCCGTATCTTTTCCTGTTACTTCAAGTTCGATCAATCCGTCATCTAAAAGAACAAACGAACCACGGTCGACATCATGAATTAACTTCTCGTACGTAACAGAAAACATTTCAGCAGTACCGAGCACTTCTTTCATCGAGATGTCTACTGCTTGTCCTCGTACTAATTCAATTTGACCATCTTTCATCTTATGTGTCCGAATTTCAGGACCTTTTGTATCAAGTAAGATCCCTACCACTTTTTCTTTTTCAGCTGCCGCTTTTCGAATTCTTTCTATCCGTACTTTATGCTCTTCTTGAGTGCCGTGGGAGAAATTTAGACGTGCTACGTTCATCCCTGCGTCAATCAGCTCTAAAAGCCCTTCATACGACTCACTTGCTGGGCCGATTGTACACACAATTTTTGTCTTTCTCACTACTTATCGCTCCTCTGCGTCATGTCGACTCTGACTAATTAGATAGATAATGTTTCTGCCAAATCCACTAATGACAAGTCCAACTTTTCTCGTTTTATAAAGACTTCTTCTAAGTTATAGTCTACCACTTTATGATTTCTCATACCAACAGCAGAACTTTTCTTTCCAGACAAGAGTGTTTCCACAGCTCTTGCACCGTATTGACTGGCAATTACCCGGTCACGTGCAGATGGCGAACCACCTCGCTGCATATGCCCTAATATGGATACACGAGTTTCGACACCCGCTTCTTTTTTCAATATATCTGCCAGTTGCGTAGCGGACATCATACCTTCAGCCAGTACGATAATACTGTGTTTTTTACCACGACTCGTACTGCTCTTAAGGCGATCAACCACAGCGTTTACATCAAATGGTTTCTCCGGCAGTATAATCGATTCAGCACCACCGCCAAGACCTGCCCATAGCGCTAGATCACCTGCGTCCCGCCCCATTACTTCAATAATAAAAGAACGTTCATGAGATGTTGCAGTATCCCGTATTTTATCGATTGCATCGACTACCGTATTCAATGCCGTATCAAAGCCGATTGTAAATTCCGTTCCCGTAATATCATTATCAATTGTCGCGGGAACACAAGCGCAAGGAACGCCCAATTTTACTAGTTCATTGGCTCCCTTAAATGACCCATCTCCACCAATGACGACTATTCCTTCAATAGCATGGAGTTTGATTTGCTCCATCGCTTTGGCGCGACCTTCTTCTGTCATGAACTCCGGACATCTCGCAGAGCGCAATATGGTACCGCCACGTTGAATGATATCTCCAACCGAACCAAGCTGAAATTGCTCGATTTTGCCGTCAATCAACCCTTGGTACCCATTGAATACACCCGAAACTTCCAATCCTTCAAATAGTGCTTTTCTCACTACCGAACGAATAGCCGCATTCATTCCTGGCGCGTCGCCACCACTCGTTAAGACCGCAATTTTTTTCATGTCGATCCCACCCTTTACTCATTACTTGTATGTACGAGCAAAAGACGCAGTTGCCCGCATCTTTTATTCCGAAAAGACACCTATACTCCGGAATTTAGTATATCGATTATCAATTAATTCTTCTGCTGATAATTCGCATAATGTTTTCAATGATCTTCGTAACGTATTACGCATCTCTACAGACTGTTGGTTTGCATCACGATGTGCTCCGCCTAGTACTTCAGGAATGATCTCATCCACAATATTCATTTCTTTCAAATCGGGTGCAGTGATCTTCATTGCTTCCGCTGCTTGTTTAGCAAGTGAAGGATCCTTCCACAAAATAGACGCTGCTCCTTCAGGAGAAATAACAGAGTAGGTAGAGTTTTCGAGCATATGGATATGGTTGGCTACGCCTAGCGCCAACGCACCTCCACTACCTCCCTCCCCAATCACGATAGAGATGACAGGAACTTTCAACCCGGCCATTTCCACTAGGTTACGAGCAATCGCTTCGCTTTGGCCACGTTGCTCTGCGGCTTTACCAGGATACGCACCTTTTGTATCGATGAAACAAATAATCGGGCGATTGAATTTTTCCGCTTGCTTCATTAGACGAAGCGCTTTGCGGTATCCTTCAGGATGTGGCATACCAAAGTTTCTTTTGACATTTTCTTTCGTGTCTTTGCCACGCTGATGTCCAATGATGGTAATCGGCGTTTCTTCAAATGAAGCAATTCCACCGATGATCGCTTCGTCGTCTCCGAAGTTGCGATCTCCATGAAATTCGATAAAGTCTTCGAACAATCGAGTAATGTAATCCATTGTTGTCGGTCTTTCAGGATGTCGTGCAACTTGCACACGATCCCATGGCTCCATACTCTCATAGATCTCTGTTTCTAACTTAGCTAAACGACTTTTCAAATTGACAATTTCAGATGAAAGATCTACGTCATTGATTGCTGTATATTCTTCAAGCTCATTAATTTTTTCACGCAACTTTACGATAGGTTCTTCAAATGCTAGTGTTTTACTCATACAAGTACGGCCCCCTTTCGTGCGTGAAGCTTCAAGATTTTATTCATCACGTCTGGCATATCATTGCGATGGACTACCGCGTCTAATTGCCCATGATTCAATAAAAATTCCGCTGTCTGGAAATCTTCAGGCAGTTTTTCACGTACCGTTTGCTCAATTACACGACGTCCAGCAAATCCGATCAGCGCTTTAGGTTCTGCTAAGTTAATATCACCAACTGAAGCGAAACTAGCCGATACACCACCTGTTGTTGGGTAGGTCATGATGGAAATATACAATAAGCCTTTATTGGCATGTCTTTCAAGAGCTACACTTACTTTAGCCATTTGCATCAAACTAATGACGCCTTCTTGCATACGGGCACCACCACTCGCAGAAAAGATCATCACGGGAATCCCTAATTCAGTCGCTTTTTCTACAGCTCTCGTGATTTTTTCGCCTACAACTGAGCCCATAGATCCCATACGGAAATGTGCATCCATGACCGCAACAGCCACTTGCGTACCTTGAATCGTTCCGACGCCTGTCAGAACGGCTTCATTCAAGCCCGTTGCTTTCGCATCCGCTTCTACTTTTTCTGTGTAAGAAGGGAAATTAAGCGGGTTCTCTGTTTTCAAATGATCATCCATTGACTCAAAGCTATTGTCGTCAAATAAATGATCAATTCGTTCTTGTGCTGTCATTTTATAGTGATGCTGACAAGATGGACACACTTTACCATTTTTCAATAGGTCCTTTGTCAAAATCACGTGCTTACACTCTGGACACTTCGTCATAATTCCTTCTGGCACATCTGATTTACTTTTGGCAGAAGGCATTGTATGTCGGTCAATTTTTGGTTTCTTTTTAAATAATTCTTTGATACTCATTCCGTTTCCCTTCTTTCTCCCTCAACTTGATTCATCCATTTTTCATAACAAATTAAGGCTTTTTCCGTATTACCGGCCATCATGTCATCCAGCAGTTCATGCACTATAGCTATTTCCTCATCAGCCTCAATGGCTACATCAAAAGAAACACCACTATACTGTTTTAGTAAAAACCAAATTTTCAAAGAGAGTCGGTTTTCAGTAGCGACAATGGTTTCGCGCACCATATCTTCACGCCAAAACACAGACTCTCTGTCTCTCAATTTACTTTGCATGCCTATCCAAACAGGTAGCATGCGCAGTTCTTCATTTTCTGTGATCGTTGTAATAGCTGCTCGCTCATGGATCATCCTAGTTTCAACTACATCTTGGATGGATCGTGCTTGCTGCATAATAAACGTCGAGAGAACTTCCACTAACTGATGTTTTTTGAAATCGGATAGGAACGTTCCTTCGCCTCGCCTCGTTTCAATGAGACCTAGCAATTCCATGCTTCGCAACGCCTCGCGTACTGCAGTTCTACTAACTTGTAGCTTTTCTGCTAGGTGACGTTCAGATGGTAACCTATCGCCATATTCAATTTTCTGTTCGCTAATTAGTGATTGCAGTTCTCCGATAATATCCAAAAAACGCTTGGATGATGATTGTGAATTTTGCATGAGGAGAACTCCTTTTTCATACCTTCAACAGAGTGGTCTGACCACCCTGCATACAAGCATACAAAAAAGTCGGCACTACGTAAAGCAATATCGTGAAATTACAAGTGTTTTTATTTCGTCATTTTTCTTACCGACTGAACGCTCGCTTGCCAAAAAGTCGAAGTTTAGTCCATTGTGACGTAGATTGCGTCACGATGGACTAATGAGAATTGCCTTCATGATTTCTATACCATTTTCATTCTCCTGAGAGACTAAGCGGCAATAATTGGTCTACTATCAATTGAATGGATTGATTTCGAAAATCAATGCTTCCTGAAATTTGAACAAACGCTTGCTCTTTTAAATGGACGCTGATTCGTGCATATTGTTTCGGAAATACGGTACAGGAAATTTCTTCTGTCTCATCCTGTAACGTAAGAAACACCATAGCCTCACCTTTTTTTGTACGAATCCGTCTAATGGACAGGATGATTCCCATACAATGCACTTTGGTGCCTGGACGCAAAGCAAATAGCGATGAAATAGATGGTATTTGACTGGATGCATTTCGCTTTAATTGTTCAACGGGATGCTCAGATAAATAAAATCCTAATGTGTCATGTTCAAAACCAAGCATAGTCATCTGATCCATCGTGCCACCCGGTGTATATTTAGGTTGTGAATTAAATTGAAACTGCTCACTTAACGCATCATCCCCTATGAAAAGTGCATGAGAATGAGCCGCATCTATTGAAGCGAGGAGCACTGAGCGCCTCTGGTTAAAATCGTCAAGCGCACCTGCTTTAATGAGCGGAATGATCGCTTTTTCTGTAAAATGATCGGCTCCAAGGGAGAGGGCCATATCAAACATAGAAGTCCAACTTCCCTTTTCACGCGCAGTAGCTAATTGCTGGTAGAAGGCGAAAGTAACGCCTTTTATAGCGCCTAAACCAAGACGAACCGCATGTCCTTCCACTGTATGTGAATAGCGGCTTTTCGTGACGGAGGGAGGAAGTATCGGAATACCTTTTGCCTTCATTTCACGAATTACTTCCATCATCTTATCTTTACTTCCGATTAAAGAAGATAAAAAGGCTGCGTAGAAATACGTCGGTTCATTGGCTTTAAAGAATGCCAGGCGATAGGAAATCAGTGAATAGGCCACCGCATGGCTTTTTGGGAATCCGTAATCCGCGAATTTAACGATCAAATTATAGACGTTGTTTGCCTTTACTTGATCAAACCCTTTTTGACGCGCTCCGGCAATAAAATGCTGTCTTTCTTCTTCTAGCACTTGCTGATTCTTCTTACTAATGGCTCGTCTTAGAAGATCGGCTTCCGCCATGGTAAAGCCTGCAATATTCACTGCGATTTTCATAATCTGTTCTTGATAAATAATAATGCCATACGTTTCAGCTAGGATAGGTTCGAGCTCCGGTATGTCATAAACAGTCGGCTCTTGTCCGTTTTTCCGTCGGCTGTAAAGTGGGATAAATTCCATTGGGCCCGGACGATACAAGGCGTTGACCGAGTAAATATCTGTAAAGTTATCTGGCTGTATCGTGCGTAATGCACGACGCATGCCCGGTGATTCGAACTGGAAGATCCCTGTGGTATCTCCTGCTTTAAATAGTTTATAAGTCTCTTGATCATTCATCGGTATCTGTTCGAAGTCGATCACTTGCTTTTTACTATAGTGAATCATGGCATGGATTCTATCGAGTAATGTTAAGTTTCGCAAGCCTAGGAAGTCCATTTTCAATAAACCGACTTCTTCTACATCTTTCATCGCCCATTGCGTCAAGAACACTTCATCCGATCCGATTTGCAATGGGACATAATGGACAAGTGGTTTGGCTGCCAGCACAACACCCGCAGCGTGAGTAGACGCATTTCTCGGTAAATCTTCTAAACGTTCCGCGGCTTGTTGCCACACTTCTCTTCGCGGCTCTACTTGAATCCAGTCACGTAATCTCTGGGACTGCCTGACGTTTTCCTTAAACGACTGTCTACTATTCAATTCATTGGACATAAATCGAACTTCTTCAGGTGTGAAATCCAAGACTCTAGCCACGTTTCGAGCGACCGCTTTTGTTGAAAGTGTACCGAATGTGATGATCTGTGCGACATATTGTTTGCCGTATGTGTTTGCCACATAATTGACAACTTCTGTTCGGCGGTGATCCGCGAAATCAATATCTATATCCGGCATGGTCACTCGTTCCGGATTTAGAAAACGTTCAAATAACAATCCATATTGAATCGGATCTACTTCTGTGATACCAAGTGCAAATGCGACTAAAGAGCCTGCTGAAGACCCCCGTCCCGGGCCAACTAGAATCCCTTCCGTTTTTGCATACCGTACATAATCCTCCACTATTAAGAAATAATCTGTAAAGCCCATCTGTTCAATAATTGATAATTCATATCGCAGACGTTCTTCATATTCTTCTGGCAATTCCTGAAAACGTTGTTGCAATCCAGTCCGGCAATTTTCCTCCAACAAATCAATAGGCATTCTGCCGTCTGCTATAGGAAACTTTGGAAGTAGAAAGTCTTCTTTCTGGATAGTTACGTCGCAGGAATTCATAATGTTTTCCGTTGTCTGTAACCATTCAGGGTACTCAGTGAACCAATTTGCAAGCTCTTCTCGTTCAGGCAAAAAAGCTTGTCGATACCGATTAGGCGGTTTGTTTGAATCATTCAGTTTATAGCCTTTGCGTATGGCTGTTGCGACTTCATAAGCTTGGAAATCTTCCTTATGAAGAAAGCGTGTTTCTTGACAAGCCGCTATAGACAATTGACATTCTTCACTCAACTGAATGATCGCTTCTTCGTCAGGATGCGCTCCCCCGCCTGGCCGGCTAATTCCAATAAATGTGGGAGCGCTAGACACTTTTTCCGTCAGTAACTGCAGCACATGTACATTACGTGCGTTCGCCCACGAGGAGTCGGTCATCGCACAGATGATGATACACCCTTCCTGATAGGCATGAAGCCAATTGAGCGGTAAGTTCTCTTCTTCACGTGTCGAAATAGCACTGCTCATTTTCATTAGATTGGAGAAGCCTATTTCGTTTTGTGCATATATGTATAGAAGCACTTCCTGATCGTCGACTTCTACTATAACGGACAAACCTATGACTGGCTGGATGCCGTACTTACGTAACATTTTACTGAATGATCGAACTCCATATAGTTTACTATTGACGATGGCAGCAGAAGAAGCCCCTCTTTTTTGCAAAAGAGGAGCCAATTCGTCTAACTTTACAATTCCACGCAATAAGTCTGCGCCCGTTACGATTTGCGGATACATCAGGTTCATTTCAATCCCTCAGCTCTGCTTAATAGTTTCTGCAAAGTTCTTGCAGTTTGACGATGATTTCATCTACTTCTGTCCATGAATATGCGGAAGCGCCCGAGGCTAATGGATGACCGCCACCATTGTGCTGCATCGCTAATGTATTGATCACAGGACCTTTCGAACGTAGGCGTACACGGATTTGATTGTGCTCTTCTATAAAGATACTCCACGCACAAATTCCTTTCACCTCTCCAAGTGACCCAACTAGTTGGGACGTCTCGGATACTGAGACATCGAATTTCTCCAAAATATCTTGAGTTAATTTAATATACGCTGCACCATTTTCATCGATCGTAAAGTTTTGGTAAATATATCCTTGCAAATGTAGAATTTTTCGATCCATTTCATACATTCCCGCGAACAATTTCGTCCGATCGAATGGTTGCTTGATCAATGAGCTGGCTACTTCAAATGTCTTTTCAGTTGTGCTTGGAAACATGAAACGACCTGTATCTCCTACAATTCCTGCGAATAAAAAGCGTGCAGCTTCCGGAGTTATTTCCCAACCGTATGACGCGTGACCTTCTTCATATATCGTATAGATCATTTCGGAGCAAGAACTCGCGTCTGTATTCACCCATCGCGCATCCCCGTATGGATCTTCGTTAGGATGATGATCGATTTTCAATAAAAAAGCTCCTTTATCGTAAAACGAACCATCAATGCGAGCTGTATTTGCTGTATCGGTCACGATGACAAGCGCATCTTCATAATCTGATTCGGTCACTGTATTCGGTTCCCCTAAATAACTTAGCAGTTCATCGTGCATCCCGGCTGCCAGTACATGCTTTTGTGGATAGTTTTTTTCAATCAGTGCTTTCAACCCCATTTGTGATCCATATGCATCTGGATCCGGTCGGACGTGACGTTGGATAATAATTTTGTCGTATTTTTCAATTGTGTCAATGATTTGTCGTTTCATGTATATTCCCCCAGGTTTCTGTACAAGTATTCGCATTTCCCATTAAAAGCCGCTACAATATATAGTGAACCTCATCACATAGCAGGTTATTTTGTATATAATGGAGGCTTTTTTGATGGAAATGGTTAACTTTCTTTTGGTTTTTGGTATCGTCGCTTCCGGCGTATTCTATTTTGTTTTCAAAACACGACAATTTCGCACAAGCCATATGTTTCCCATTCGTAAAAAGATGTATGCAAGTTTGGCAGGCACAGCACTTGGCGCTCTATTGATTTTCTTCGGAATCAATCAACTGCTCATCTTTGATGGCGCGTTAACATATATCGTGTCAGCTATATTTATTTTATTTGGCGGATACGTTGCCATATTTAACTTTAACGCGCAGAAACATTATAAGCAGTTTGTCGCTGAGGAACGTGAACTAAACAAAGCTGATGTCAATTGACATCAGTTTTTTTATTTCTCAAAAAGTTGGAATGTTCCCATGGCTTTCGCTACCATATCGTCGTTTGATGTCAATTGGATTTCCAGCTTGATGGATCGGCGACTCATGTGAATGATCTTTGATTCTACTGTGACTGACGCGCCAAGCTGCACTTGTTTGATGAAATAAATCGTCACGTTCTCTGGCATACTTTCGCCTCGTTTTTGAAGCTTGATCATACGACTTCCTGCTTCTGTCAGAATCGTTAGCATGGCTCCGTAAGACAATGAACCGAATTGATTGGTCATTTGTGGGACAACGGAGAATTCGATTTTTTCAGGTGAATTTGTAATAGCTTTCATTTGGTTCTTGACGATGTCATCAATGGTTTCTCCTTGTTGCGGTTGACGTTGCGTCATTTGCAATGCTTTTAGGACATCTTGGCGACTGATGATCCCTTCAAGAATTCCAGCTTCATTCACGACAGGCATTAAATCAATACCTTCCCAAATCATGCTGTGCCCTGCTGATGCCACACTCATTTTTCCGTTTACCGTGATCGGTCCAGGCGTCATGACTTTCCCGACAGTGTGTACGTCTGGATTGCTGACAACATCGCGGGATGTGATAATCCCTACTAACGTGCCGTCAGATTTCACCACAGGATAGGCTGAGTGAGATGTTTGGTGATTCACTTCGTAAAATTGATCGACGGAGTCTTCAGGAGATAATGTCACTGCTCTTGCCAATGGCGTCAAAATATCCTCTACTAATAGAATCTCTTTTTCAATCAACTGATCATAAATCGCTCGGTTCAACATAGTTGCCACTGTGAACGTATCATAACTCGTTGAAATAACAGGCAAGTTCATCTCGTCTGCCAGCCGCTTCACTTCATCGGTTGCATCGAAGCCACCCGTCACGAGGACAGCAGCCCCCGCTTTAATCGCAATTTCATGTGCTTTTAAACGATTTCCTACGATTAACAGACTGCCCGCATCGATATACCGGATCATATCCTCCAGTTGCATGGCCCCGACTACAAATTTCGTTAATGTTTTATGTAAGCCATCACGACCACCTAGCACGACACCGTCTACAATGTTAATGACTTCTGCGAATGTCAATCGCTCAATATTTTCTTTTTTCTTTTTTTCGATTCGAATTGTACCTACACGTTCAATAGTATTCACCAATTTTTGATTTTCCGCTTCTTTTATTGCGCGGTAAGCAGTTCCGTCACTGACTTCTAATGCTTTCGCAACTTGGCGGACAGAGATCTTTTCTCCTACGGCCAAGCTTTCGATATAGCGCAAAATCTGCTCGTGTTTAGTTGACATGATTTCACCTTTTTCTTCGACCTGATTTAAGGTTTCAGCTTTTTGATAATCATACCATAAAACCAACAAAAAAACGGTCTAAGACGTGAACAATACGCCCTAGACCGTGATTATTTGATTTATCGTTTACAAGTCAATCGATTCCCCTGGTTCCATTATTTTCACTTCATGATTTTTCACAAGTGACCTGAAGTCTTCAGGATCCAATTCGATTGGTGGGAATGTATTGAAGTGGATAGGAACGGTGAGCTTTGGTTTCAACAATTCGACTGCTTTTGCGGCATCTTTAGGACCCATCGTGAAATTATCGCCAATCGGCAAGAACGCTACATCAATACCTTCTTCCCCATATAGTTTCATATCACTAAATAGCGAAGTATCTCCTGCGTGATAAATTACTTGATCTTCGATAGTCAATAGTAAACCCGCGGGCATACCGGTGTAAATGATTTCATTATCTTCCGTTGTATAAGAAGAACTATGGAATGCTTGTGTATATTTTACGGTACCGAAATCAAATTCTTTGGCTCCGCCAATGTTCATTCCATGTGTATTCAAGCCTTGGAATCCAAGGTATACAGCCAATTCATTAGGGGCTACGACTAGAATATCTTCTCTTTTCGCAATTTCCATTGTATCGCCTACATGGTCATTATGTCCATGTGTCAGCAATATCACGTCTGGCTTTTCCTCTTCCGCTTTTAGATCCGTTAATTTATTACCTGTAATGAAAGGATCGATTAAAATCGTCTTTCCATTCGTCTCAATTTTCACGATCGAATGACCATGGTATGAAATCTTCACAACGATCACACTCCTCATTTTAATTACTTACTCTCTCTTATACCTTCTACATAAAAGCGTAAAACCCTCTTATTTGTTATACTATTTAAAATAGAGGAGGTAATATTTTGACGAACATTCAAAAAGTACAAGATTTCTTAGAGAAACATGACGTAGATGCAGCACTCATAACAAATCCGGATAATGTGTTTTATCTGACTAATTTTCGTAGCGATCCCCATGAGCGGCTATTAGGTGTAGTTATTTTCAAAGAAGCGGATCCATTTGTGATTTGTCCTGCTATGGAAGTGCCAGATGTGAAAGCAATCGGTTGGAAATTTGACGTAATTGGATATAAAGATACAGATAATGCATTCGAGTTTTTAGATCAAGCCATCACGGAACGGATCTCTACATTCTCATTACTCGCAATCGAAAAAGAACATGTAACTGTGGATCGATTCGAAATTTTGCAAGAGCGTTTCCCTGCCTTACAATTCGCCAAGCTGGATAATGAACTAGCTAAAAATCGTCTGATCAAAAATGAGACAGAACTCCAGCACTTACGCAAAGCAGCTGAATTGGCTGATTATGCAATCGAAGTAGGTTGCAATGAAATCGCTGAAGGTAAAACGGAGTTGGAAATAGTCCAAGCTGTAGAACAAGCTGTGAAACGAAAAGGCGCAGAGAAAATGTCGTTTGATACTATTATCGTTTCGGGTACAAAGACCGCCTCACCTCATGGTATACCAGGGGAGAAAAAAATCGAAAAAGGGGATTTCATCTTATTTGATCTGGGCGTCGTGTATAAAGGATATTGCTCAGACATCACGCGAACGATTGCGTTTGGTGAGCCGACAGAAGAAAAGCGTAAAATTTATGAGACCGTCAAAAAGGCACAGCAAGCAGCAATCGACGTAGTACGCCCTGGCACATTAGCTCTGGAGGTAGATCATACCGCACGGTCGATTATTGAAGAAGCAGGATATGGCGAGTTATTCCCGCATCGTATTGGGCACGGTCTTGGTATTTCCGTTCATGAGTTCCCTTCTTTGACAGGAACAAATGATATGCCGCTTCAAGAAGGCATGGTGTTCACAATCGAGCCAGGTATTTATGATCCGACTGTAACAGGAGTGCGTATTGAAGATGATTTGTATGTAACGAAAGATGGCGTCGAGGTATTGACGAAGTTCCCTAAAGAGTTGAAGGTTATTGGAGATTAAAAAGTAATATAGGAAAAAACTGAAGACAGACTCCATTTCAGGAGTTTGTCTTCAGTCTAGGGCCGCTATTTTATGTAGTGGTCTTTTTGTATTTGGATTAAATCGTCTCTAGTACCTGTTCCACGTCAACATGAGTTAGTTCCTGTGCTTCTGCTACTGCTTTGTACGTAATATGTCCAGCTAGTGTGTTGATACCTTTGCGTAGTACTTCGTTGTCTGTACATGCTTTTTTCACGCCTTTGTTCGCGATTTGAAGAGCGTATGGAATCGTCACGTTTGTCAGTGCCATTGTGGATGTTTGTGGAACTGCACCCGGCATGTTCGCTACTGCGTAGTGAATGACACCATGTTTGGTGTAAGTTGGATCATCGTGTGTAGTGACGCGGTCAGACGTTTCGAAAATTCCGCCTTGGTCAATTGCGATGTCAATGACTACAGAGCCAGGGCTCATAGACTTCACCATTTCTTCTGTTACGAGAGTTGGCGCTTTTGCACCTGGAATTAGAACGCAACCGATCACCAAGTCCGCATCTTTCACTGCTTTAGCAATATTAAATGGATTGGATACCAATGTTTGAATATGCTCTCCGAAGATCTCGTCAAGCTGACGTACACGCTCTACTGATAGATCTAAAATCGTTACATGTGCGCCGATTCCGATTGCCACACGCGCAGCATTTGTACCGGCTTGTCCGCCACCAATAATTGTGATTTTCCCACGTGACACACCTGGTACCCCAGCGAGCAAAATCCCTTTGCCGCCTTTCGTCTTTTCTAAGTACTGTGCACCGATTTGCGTTGCCATACGGCCTGCCACTTCACTCATTGGTGCTAGCAGAGGTAATCCACCACTAGGTAATTGAACCGTTTCATACGCAATTGCTGTTACTTTTTTGTCGAGTAATGCTTGTGTTAATTTCAATTCTGGTGCTAAGTGAAGATACGCAAATAAGATTAATCCTTCACGGAAATACTGATATTC
The DNA here is from genome assembly GCF_002082015.1 of Sporosarcina ureae. Lineage (GTDB taxonomy): Bacteria > Bacillota > Bacilli > Bacillales_A > Planococcaceae > Sporosarcina > Sporosarcina ureae_A. The sequence goes on from NZ_CP015109.1 coordinate 626,352, forward strand.
TGATTCTGCAGGTTCTTTAACTTTCAAGACCATATCCGCTTCCCATACTTCAGCGGCCGAGTCCACGATGATCGCACCTGCTGCTTTATATTCTTCATCTTGAAAGCTCGAACCGATTCCAGCACCTTTTTCAATTAATACTTCATGACCAGCTGTTAGTAGAGTTAGAACACTTGCAGGGGCTATTGCCACTCGGTTTTCATTATTTTTAATCTCTTTTGGAACACCTATACGCATGCAAAATCCTCCTAGAATGGTAATTTCTTTAAATTCCTTTTTCATCATCTCACTGTCGATTCATGACTATTTAATCTTATCAGAAAATAGATAGCTTTACCTCTTTTTTTTCAACGTTTTTCCATACAATCTTCAGTTTCTAGATTTAAATAAAATCTTTCGACAAAAAAAGAAGGACTCTCATAATTTGTATAGAATAAGAATAGTGTAGAGAGTATTTAAATTTAGGGATGGAGTGATAACATGGCACTTACTTACAAAGATATTATCGTAGCCGTAGATGGTTCAGATGAGGCAAAATGGGCATTCAAAAAAGCAATCGCAATTGCCGATCGTAACGATGCAACTCTTCACTTGATTAATATTATTGATACGCGTTCTTACGCAGCTGTTGAAGCGTACGATCGTTCAATTGCAGAGCGCGCACAGAAATACGCTGAAGAATTGTTAACTGACTACCGCAATGAGGCGGTTGCAGCAGGCGTAGCAAATGTTGAGATTCACGTAGAATATGGCTCTCCTAAGACGTTGATTCCACGTGACATCGCGAAGAAACTTCAAGCAGATTTAATTATTTGTGGTGCTACAGGTCTAAACCGTGTAGAACGTTTTTTAATCGGAAGTGTTTCCGAGAATATCGTTCGTTCTGCGAAGTGTGATGTACTGGTTGTACGTACACCGGAACATCTACAAGGCTAATAAGTAATTACAGACTGTCCAAGAAGTCGTTTATTCGATTTCTTGTAGCAGTTTTTTTGCGTATAAAGCCAGGGTGTAGGCACCGCTTACGTCTCATATGACAGTAACGTGTAAAGCTTTCAAACGAATGCAACAGGAAGCGGTAGTGATGCGTTCTACTGCTTTGACGATCTCGCAAAAAGTCCCGACTGTCAGTTTTTTGACGGTCGGGACTTTGTTTTATTTATTCAGCCGCTACTGTTTCTGCTTCTTCTGGAACTGGAATTCCAGCGATGCGCACAGTGTCGCGAGCTAGCATGATTTCTTCATTTGTTGGGATAATCAATACTTTGACTGGTGAATGCGGGAAGCTGATGTATGCTTCTTCACCGCGAATATTATTTAGGCTTGGATCGAAGTAGACTCCCATGAATTCTAAACCGTTCATTACTTTTTGACGAACGATTGCACTGTTCTCGCCAATTCCTGCTGTGAAGATGATGGCATCCACTCCGCCCATCCCGGCGGCGTATTGCCCGATATGCTGGTGGATACGATCCGTAAAGACATCTAGAGCCAATTGCGCACGGTGGTTGCATTGTTCTGCAGCTTCCGTAATATCGCGCAAGTCACTTGAAAATCCACTGATTCCAAGTAGTCCTGATTTTTTATTCAATACGTTGACTACTTCTTCAGCTGACTCGCCCGTACGCTCCATCATATATGGAATGAGGGCTGGATCAATATTTCCTGAACGTGTCCCCATGATCACGCCTGCTAATGGAGTGAAGCCCATGGACGTGTCTACTGACTTACCGCCTTTAACAGCTGCAATACTCGCACCATTACCTAAGTGGCATGAGATTAAACGAGTATCCTCAAGAGGTCTGTTCAAGATCTTGGCAGCGCGTTCCGTTACGTATTTATGGCTCGTCCCATGGAAACCGTATTTGCGAATTCCGTATTTTTCATAGTACTCATATGGCAACGCATACAAAAATGCTTTTTCAGGCATGGTCTGATGGAATGCTGTATCAAATATGGCAACTGCAGGTGTATTTGGCAGCGCTTTCTGAAACGCTTTAATTCCTACAATATTCGCTGGATTATGCAGTGGCGCGAAGCCTGAAATCTCTTCTAGTTTTTCAATTACTTCATCCGTAATTAATACTGAGTCACTGTATAGCTCTCCCCCATGAACTACGCGGTGACCGAGTCCATCAATCTCATCGTAAGACGAAACGACCCCTTCACTAAGTAGATGTTCTAACAGCATATCAACAGCCATTAAATGATCTGTTATATCTATCACTTTCTCGATTTTCTTTTCAGCAGTTGTCATAGTGAAAACGGAATTTTCTAAACCAATGCGTTCGAATAACCCCTTGGTAATTTCTTCTTCGTTGGTCATTTCAATCAGTTGGAACTTCAAAGAAGAACTACCCGCATTTATTGACAAAATCTTCGGCACAAAAACCCACCCCTTAAAATAATTACGTCGTAGAACGTTTGAATTTATTATAGTATCTAACTATTTTAAAAGCAATTGAATTCCTGCGATATGTGCTGCCTTTCGACGAATATGTACATGAAATAAAAAAGAAGAGAAATGACTATTCGTCACTTCTCCCCTTCTTCCACCCACGCACTTAGTTTATCAAAAAACTTTTGCATAGCGGCTGCATTGCCGAGTTCAGGTATTTTCGCTAATAACACGTCTGGCAGAACAAAATTGTCGTTTGGTGGTTGTTGTAATAATAAAATACTTTTTGCAAAACGTTGATCTGCAAATAATGAAGAAGGCAACTCAAGCAAGCCTCTCAATAATTTATGTTCTTTTACAAAGTGTAAGATAGGTTCTGCACCTTCAGCAGTCAACAATCTAGAAGGCACGATGAATAATCCGTAGCCACCTGGCTTTACATAGCGCATGGATTGCTCAATATATAAATAATGAGAGAAGGCATGGCCTTCAGGCGCCATCAATTCGTAATCCATAGCGACTTCATCGTCTGGATAATAGCCTACAGGTAAATCACTCACTACCGCATCCACTACATCAATAGGTAACGGCCGTAGCGCGTCTTGTAGATAAAATGATACCGGTAATTCTAATAAATTGGCTGTCGCAGCAGCGATTTGAATCAATACATCATCGATTTCAACTGCACTCGCCGAAGCAGAACCTTTATATTGATTCAATACTGTAAACAAAAGATTTCCCGTTCCTGCTGCCGGGTCTAATAACGTTACTGGTTGTGTTGAATCCAATAATTTATTGACTAAATATCCTATCAAAAAGCCAATCGTATCAGGAGTCATTTGGTGATGAGCTTGCGTGGACTGCTTTAATCCTTTTAGTAAGGCTAGCTGAATTCCTTTACGAATTTCTTCTTTATCAGGATCTTGCAAGTCTACTGCCGACGGTTGATCTAGCCATTTTTCACTCGCCTCGAGCACAGCGTCCAAATACAACCCTTCAGTAGCCGACGCATGATTGTCGTAATACGTAAAAACTTTTTCTATAGTGTTCATGTAAATTCCTCCAAGAAGAAACCCACCTCTTTTTCAGGTGGGTTTTTAAATTAATTCAGTTCTTTCACTGCTTTAATGGCTGCATCATAGTCGGGATGGTCAGTCGCTTCACTCACATACTCAACATACGCGACTTGATCATCGCGATCGACCACAAAGATCGAACGAGTCAATAATCGTAATTCCTCAATCGCTGTACCGAATGCTTTACCAAATGAAAGATCACGATGATCAGAGTACAAATGTAAGTTTTCCACATTCTCTTCCTCTTTCCAACGCCCTTGTGCAAATGGCAGATCGCAAGAAATCGTCATGACTTCTACGTCATCTCCAAGCGATGTTGCTTCGTCGTTGAAACGCTTCGTCTGAATGGAACATACACCTGTATCAACAGAAGGCACAACACTGATCAAACGCACCTTACCTTTTGAATCATCCAGTGTCACAGGATTCAAATCATTCGCAAGCACAGTGAAGCTTGGTGCCTGATCTCCAACTTTCACTTCTGCACCTAACAGATGAATCGGTTGATCTTTGAATGTAACTTGTACCATACCTAACCACTCCTTTTAAACTAGTGTACTAAACCGTAGGGTCTTCATGCAACTGATGGTGTTCGGGATGAATAACTTTCTGCACTTCTTTTCTCTCGAATGTTCGTTCATGTACCACAACCGTGTCAGCAAAGACGTCATGAAGTGTTTTCTTCTGTGGTAAGAACAAGACCAGCAGGTACGGAATCCATAACATTTGTGAAATGAAGCGACCGAACCCTTCTCTAAAAATCACAGAGCCCCAACTTAATTTTTCACCATTTGTTTTCGTCACTCGAATTCCCATAATCATTTTCCCTACGGTTTGCCCCGCTATTTTTGTCATTACAATAAAATACAACAACAACAAAACTAGTGCCGTTACTTTATACGGGCTGAATAAAAAGGCAGAGGGCTTGGTGATCGCGATATCAAGTACGCGGAACACCGGCTTGACAAAGATGCCGCTAATAGCCGAAAGAATCAGCATGTCGATTAAAAATGCCCAGAGTCTGATCCAGAAACCTGCATATTTTGGCACGAGCGCCTGTTCAAGTCGCACGGTTGGTTGCGTATCTAGCAGTTCATTCGTCATGATCGTTTCCCTCCTTATTATTCACCGTATAAATACATCATGCGTGGTGCTGTATTTTCCGTTAGTAATTTTTTTATAATTTGCGATTCTACATCTCCATTGAATACATCATGGGCTTTCATGGAAAGAATAGCTTTTAAATTAGTAGGCTCTCCATATTCGAATACTTCTGCTTTCTCCAAATGATAATCTTCTTTCATGGCAGAAATAACCGTTGGTAACTTACCATAATCGTCCGCAAGCCCTGCTTCAATCGCTTGACGGCCATTCATGACACGTCCATCCGCTACTTTACGGACAGCTGCTTCTGACATACCGCGTCCTTCTACAATAATATCAACGAAACGTTTATACGAATCATCAATCATTTCCTGTAACATCTTACGTTCTTCCGGCTTCATATCTCGAGTCGGGCTCATCATGTCTTTATATGGACCTGACTTGATCGTCGGGAATTCCACACCGTATTTCTCAGCCAATTTTCCGTAGTTAACCGATTGCATGATCACACCGATTGAACCGGTCAATGTTTCTGGATGAACATAAATTTTATCTGCGGGAGCTGAAATATAATACCCACCAGAAGCCGCCATACCGCCCATCGCGACGTAGACCGGAATTTCTTTTGATTTCTGAATTTCTGTGATCGCATCATAAATATCTGATGATTCCAATACACCGCCACCTGGTGAATTAACAGAAAGGACAATGCCCTTTACCGTGTCGTCATTCGACAACTCATTCAACTGCGTCATGAATTGTCTGTGGTTGTATTCGGCACCACTAAAAATAGTCGCTTCCCCGACATCTTGTATGACGCCATCCACCGTCAGTACTGCAATTCGCTCATTGACACTTCCTTCTTCTACTACTGTTTCTTGTACTTGTGTTTCCATCAAATTGATTTCGTTGACGAAACTGTTCCAATCTCTTGTGAAAACCCATGACATCGCATTAATACCAACCGACACAATAATCAATGTGGCAGTTACTGCTACAGCAATCCATCTTTTTGCATTCATATGTTAAATTCCTCCTTTGTTTACATCTACCTGTACGTTCCTAATCGTCCAAATGTTTCATTCATGCTACACTTATTCTATTAACTGAAAAAGGAGACGATTCAAATGAATTCTCTACATACTATTTTTCTCTTCAGCCGTTTAGACGAAGACACTGCCCACAAAAAACATTTTATTGCACAACGTCTTAAAAAAGAAGGCTTCAAACTAACAGAAGATCATACCGAAGCTAATGTGGTCATTAGTATCGGCAGTGATGGGACATTCCTTCAAGCTGTTCGTAAAACGGGTTTCCGTCAGGATGTTCTGTATCTCGGAGCCTCTATAAAAGGGGCACACGGTGTATATTGCGATTTCCAATACGATGATATTAGTCGCCTGACAGAAACGTTACGACAAACTACAATTGAAGAGCGTCATTATCCACTGCTCGAAGTGAAGATCAATCAGCAAAATCCATTCTTATGTCTAAATGAATTCAGCATACGTTCAACCATCATCCGCACATTCGTCATGAATATTTACATCGATGATTTATTGTTCGAAACGTTTCTTGGCGACGGTATGATCATCTCCACGCCAACAGGTAGTACAGCGTATAATAAATCCGTTAAAGGTGCTGTCATTGATCCGCGACTACCTTCTTTCCAAGTAACAGAGCTCGCGTCAGTTAATAATAATCGATACCGCACACTCGGCACATCATTCATCCTAAGTAATGGACGAACCTTGACGCTCAATATCCAACCAGAAGGCAATGAATTCCCATCTATCGCAGCGGATAATGAAGCACTCGGCATCAAACAAGTAGAAAAAGTAGAAGCCCGACTAAGCAATAAAGTCATTCGCACCGCAAAACTTTCCGATAACTCATTCTTCGAAAAAGTTCAACGTACCTTTTTCTGAATTCATGCGAAAAGGACTGTCAAATGTCGGTACAAAACGACTCTTGACAGTCCTTTTTATCGCCCTACTACCACATCATCTTTGATTTTGTTCTTTATTGCGCAATTCAATACGCATAATTTTACCTGATGAAGTTTTAGGCAACTCTTCTAAAAACTCAATCTTACGAGGATACTTATAAGGTGCCGTCAATTCTTTGACATGATTCTGTAACTCTTGTACGAGTTTCTCAGTCGATTCCGTCGACTCATCACGTAAGACGACAAATGCCTTCACAACATTTCCACGTTCAGGATCTGGACTTGCGACGACTGCGCATTCACGAACTGCTGGGTGCTTGATCAACGCATCTTCCACTTCGAAAGGTCCAATCGTATAACCCGAACTCACGATGATGTCATCGCCTCGGCCTTCAAACCAGAAATAGCCTTCTTCATCTTTCTTGGCACGGTCACCGGTAATATAATAATCCCCTCTAAATTGCATCTTCGTGCGTTCAGGGTCATTTAAATACTCACGGAACAGCGCTGGCGTGGATTTATGAACGGCAATATCTCCCACTTCACCTGCGCCTGCCGGGCTACCTTCATCCGTAATAACATCGACGATATTACCAGGTGTCGGTTTCCCCATTGATCCAGGACGCGCCTCCATCCCGATCATCGTACCGACCAACAACGTGTTTTCTGTTTGTCCATATCCATCACGAACAGAAAGGGAGAACTGTTTTTCGAAAATATCAATGACTTCACGATTTAATGGCTCTCCTGCTGAAACTGCACTTTTCAGAGAAGCTAATGAAAACTCCCCTAAATTCTCCGCTTTTGCGATAAATCGGTATTCAGTCGGTGTACAACATAGGACATTGATTTGGTATTCGTCCAGAAACTGTAAGTATTTGTCCACGTTGAATTTGCCGCTGTAGACAAAACCTACCGCTCCACTTCCTAGAACAGATAAGAACGGTGTCCAAATCCACTTCTGCCATCCTGGTGCCGCTGTAGCCCACACCCTATCATGCTCTTCAATACCTAACCAGTTCGGAGCAGTTGTCCGCAAGTGTGCGTATCCCCAGCCATGTGTATGGACTACACCTTTTGGCTTGCCAGTGGTACCCGACGTATACGATAGAAACGCCATATCATCACTAGCCGTATCGCAAGCGGTAAACTCAGAAGATGCACTTTTTTCTTGAGCAGTCAGGGATATTTCCCCTTCTTTTGCTTCTCCGATAATATAAACAGTGACTTTGTCTACATTTTCCACATGTTCAAGTTGATCGGTGAACGCATCAAATGCGATAATCGCTTTTGCATTACTGTGTTCAATTCGATATTCAATTTCGGAGGAACGTAGCATTTCAGAACTAGGGATGACAACAAGTCCTGCCTTTAGTGCAGCAATGTAGGTCACATACGCTTCGATCATGCGCGGTACCATCACAAGCACAACATCACCTTTTTTCAAGCCGGTCGATGTCAGCACGTTCGCTGTACGATTAGCTGCCTGGATCAGTTCGTCGTACGTTACTTGTTGTTCTTGATTTTGTGCATCTACGTAAATTAATGCTTTTCTGCCATCACCCGTTGCATACTTTTCGAATTCCGAAACAATATTGTAGCGAGCCGGCGCAAGTAGTTCTTCTCGGTTCATTTCCATTCCTCCTTTTATGTACTACTACAAGTATACAAATAGAATGATAAAATTTCAAAATTTTATATACTTTTTTCCATTATACTGTTCGGAAATGTATAGTATGTCGTGTTTTTAGGTATGCTTGGAGGAGTCAGCGGAGAGGTTGGCTGTTGGGGTGAGGAATTTGCATTTTGGAGGGGACACTTTCCTGCGAGCGCCCCAGCTTCCGCTTCAATCGCACCGAACTCACTATGACCTTTTACATCCAATTTCATTTAGCGCTTGAACTTTTACTTTACACTAAAAATCCATACAAAAAAGATGCCCCAAAAGCACTGTGGCTTCTGAGGCATCCCATGTCTTACGATTTACTGATTATAACCATTCATTTGTGATTGAGCCTGACGTACTAGTCGCTTTGTAATTTCTCCGCCGACGGATCCGTTGGCACGCGATGTAGCGTCTGGTCCAAGTTGTACTCCAAATTCAGAAGCAATTTCTTCTTTCATCTGGTCAAGAGCCTGTTGTACTCCTGGAACTAACAATTGGTTTGAGTTGTTGCTGTTGTTGTTTGGCATGTCGTTCACCTCCTTGTGACAATAGAATGGTCACTTTTCAAAATATCATGCAAGGAAGGTGATAGGTAATTTTTTCTTATAACAAATCTTCGAATTCCTCTTCTGTTTGTTTGCTCGGAATCGTCGTTACACGCTGACTCGCGACTTCCACTACCATGTCGTCAAACTCCTGGAAGCTTTCGTAGTACGCGACTTTTTCAATTTGTGGCTTCGTTTTATTGCTTGGTGGTGTGAATACAGTACAGCAATCGTCGTATGGACGGATGGAAATATCGTATGTTCCGATTTTTTGAGCGATCTCAATGATTTCTAATTTGTCCATTGCGATCAGCGGACGCAAGATCGGTGTATTCGTCACTTCATTAATAGCCGTTAAACTCTCAAGTGTCTGACTTGCTACTTGTCCAAGGCTATCGCCAGTGATCAAGCCAAGTGAGTTCGTGTCTTTTCGTACTTGTTCGGCAACTTTCATCATCATTCTTCTCGTAGTCGTCATGGACAAGTTGCTTGGAACTTGTTTAACGATTGTTTGTTGCAGTTCGGTAAACGGAATCACATGCAAGCGAATGACTGCCCCGAATTTCGTTAGCTGTCTGACGATGTCTTCTACTTTCTCTTTTGCCAAATCGCTTGTAAACGGCGGGCTAGCAAAGTGAATCGCATCAAATGACACGCCGCGCTTCATCATCATATAACCTGCTACTGGGCTGTCGATTCCTCCAGACAACAGCAGCAACGAATGTCCATTGGAGCCAACTGGCATACCACCTGCACCTTTATATGTGTGTGAAGAGATGTAAGCTGCTTCACGCTGGATCTCTACATATAATAAAATTTCAGGTTTTTTCATTTGAACGACTAATTCAGGGAACACTCTCAATACATGACCGCCTAATTCTTGTTGCAATTCTCCTGTATTGAGTGGGAAACGTTTGTCAGCACGTTTGACGTCTACTTTAAATGTCTTGCCAGCCGTTTCCGTTTTGCCAAGAACTTTTAATGAAGTGTCTTTAATGTCTTCTAATGTAGGTTCACAAATTACAATGGGACTGAATGATTGAATTCCAAAAATCGACGGCAATATTTCAATTGCACGATCTAGTTCTTCAGGTTTTTCTGTATAAATGAACATCCGGTCACGTTCTGCACGCATGGTCACTGTTCCTAAATCGGACAAAGCGGCCTTTATATTCGCTTTCAGTTTACGGATAAATTTACTCTTATTTTTCCCTTTAAGTGACAACTCACCGTATCGAATTAAAATGGTATTCCAGTTCATTTCCCCACTCCTTTTCTAATCAGTTCGACTAATTGACGAACTGCTACTTTCAATTGTTCAATTTCTTCTATTGTTTGATCTTTACCTAAGCTAATTCTAATCACACCTTTTTCGAACTCGCGAGGTACATGAATCGCTTCAATTACATGGCTTACATCCGAATTCTTCGATGAACATGCACTAGAAGTCGAGACGATCAATCCTTGTTGTTGTAGGAAGTTAATCGCAATCTCCCCTGTAATGTGTGCAAATGCGACGGATAGTATATGCGGTGCACTCGCGTTCGGTGCCAATACTTTGCATTCATCTATTTCTGAGAAGAACTCCACTAGATCATTTCGCCATTGTTGAAATTGTTGCATATCCACTTCCTCTACGAGTAAACGAGCCGCCTTCGCAAGTGCGGCTGCGTGTGGTACCGATACCGTTCCACTGCGCAATTTATGTTCTTGACCGCCACCAAAGACAATGGGCTGCAGTCGGATATTTTTACGAAAAGCTAAAAACCCACTATTTTTAATTCCATAAATTTTATGAGCAGATAACGATACGAGATCCGGACCATCCGTACAATCAGTAAGCGGTAACTTTCCAAAACTTTGCACACAATCCGAATGGAACATCGCACGTGAAGAAGTATGAATGATTTTCGCACATTCCTCAATCAGCTGAATCGTCCCTATTTCATTGTTAACATGCATGATACTAACTAAAATCGTATCTTTTTGCAACTTCGCTTGCAGTTCGTCCAATGAAATTCTTCCTTCTTCATCTACTGTTAAATAATCTACCGTGAAGTGCTGCTTTTCTAATTCTCGAAAAACATTCAAGACAGAAGGATGTTCGATGCTAGTTGTGAGTAGATGACGACCTTTATGTTGATTGGCGTAGACATAACCTAGTATGGCAAGATTATTGGATTCTGTGCCGCCTGAAGTGAAAATTCCCTCTGTCAGTCCAAGTCCAATGGTTCCAAGTATTTGTGTTCGCGCACGTTCCAATAATTTTTCTGTACGTTTTCCTTCTGCATGCAACGATGCAGGATTCGCAAAATACGATTCAGAAGCGTCTACAAAAGTGCGAAGAACTCTCTCGTCCGGCTTGGTTGTGGCGCTATGGTCAAAATACATAAGTGAATCCTCCCTTTCTATATGAATGAGCGAAACAAAGCCACCGGAAAACCGGTGGCTTTGTCGGAATATAGTTATGCTTTAACTTGAATCATATTTTGGATCTTTTTCAAAGCTCCTGGTTCCACTTCTTCAACCGCAGTACCTGCTTCTTCCAATGCTCTTAAGTAGCGGCATTGCATGAAGGACTCTTCAGCTTTCAACAATTTCTCGTGAACTTCCGGATGAGACGCACGGTAACGGTTACCGTATTGGATGATTCGTTCTACAAGCAATGCATTTTCAATCATGTCTTCGGCTTTCGCACAAACATCTGTGACTACTGTATCTGCTTTTTGAACATATGATTCAACCAATGCCATGTTAAGTGGCACTTCTTCCAAACTTTGTTTCACGATGAATAGTTGTTCATCGGCTTCTTCAAGCTGTACTTCCATATCATCAGGAATACCTGGGATATTGGCACGGTGTAAATTACGATCCGCAATTTGCAGTTGCTGCGAAAGCGTCACAATACGAGAGCGCACAAGATTTTCGTCGATTCGAAGATTTTTGATACGGTTACTGAACTTCGAATGTGCTTCAGAGATCGTATCCAATTCTTCCACTAGCTCTTGCAACTCAATTTGTTGAGCGGAGTAGGCTAAGTTTTTCGCGTCTTGACGTTCAATGAATATTTCAATTCGTTTCGCCAGTGCGTTCAACTTTTGCAATGCCATTTGTGGAATAATGACTTCATTTTCATCTAGACGGTAGCTTTGTTGAACGAATTTCACTTCTTCAATCGTATCCGGAATCGCATATTGAAGTTCTTCAAACAGATCCAACATTTGATCCAAATGCTCATCTACGTAATGACGGGAACTAACTTCCTCTTCCAATACGTCGTAGAACGATTCGATTTCGTCATGAATTTCATTCACTTCCGCTGCTACTTCTTCAATATCCAAACGCGCTAATAATTGTCGAAGATCCGCAATTTGTTGTTCGATTTTGTCGAAACGCGAAGGCATTTTCAAGTGTCCTAAGAAGTACTCCTGACCTTCCATTTCGATGATTCCTTTACGCAATTCTCGCAAAGCTGCAGGGATTTTCGTTTGCAACTCATTAAGTAACGCAGGGATCTCATCAAGTAAAAACGAAAAGCGTTCTTCTTTTGCTCCTAATACAATGACAATTTCACGCGCTTGTAAGTAGTTACCATTTTCGATAAGTGCGTCATATTCTTCAAATCTCGGATTGAAGGATTCCCACTCTTTTTCTAAGGGCTCTACTGCCGGTCCAAATGCGTACTGATGAGCTAAGATCTTTTTGCGCGCGGCACGGTGGTGTTCTTTTACCGTTTCAATTTCAAACCGATTTCGTTCTTCACTGCCAATCAGTTCGTTTAGTTCCTGCAAGATCGTTCGCATCTCTTTTTCACATTCGTTCAAGATTTCGCGGATTTGTTTTTCTGTTTCCGTTGCTTTCTTAAAACGGAAACGATCCACTTGCCCTTCAGCATCCAGTAAAAGCAAGTCTACATTATGAAGGCGATCATCTACTACTTCTGTCCAATTATTGCGCCATCTCTCGAACATTTCTTCTGTTTCGCCAGTCATATTCAACTGCTTCACTTTCGTCATTTCTTCGAATATTGGTTCGTTTTGAATTTGTAATTTTTCTTGTTCCATTTCACTGATTTCTTGTATATGCTTTCGCCTAGACAGAAATGCCATCACCGTTAAAACAATGATGATAACTAATGGAATGATGACGTATATCATCTCACTATGATCCCCCTATCCCACACTTCGCGCATAAAGTGACTACTTTAGATATTATAGTATATCGTAACATGAATAAAGCATTTTCGTCTTCTATTCACATCTTTTTTAAAAAACAACGAACTTTTTATCACATCTTCAGATATTTGCACACGGTTATTCATATTTTCGTATTGTATTTTTACAAATTTTGCGAGCGATTCATTTATACACTACTAGTATCTTACCACTAAACTCGATTCACTTCCTTTGCATTCATTATCTGGTAAACTATGTACGAGAAAGAGGTGGGACTAGTGGATAGCAAAGATCCGTATCAAGAAGATTTGGATGATGATGAGCTGCAAGATCTTGTACTCGAAGCACAACGTGAAGCATTAGAGAAAGCAGCTGCTGAAAAAAATGTCCGACGCACCTATCGCCCTTTCCCTAAGTGGATGTTTTGGATCATGGCAACTACTTTAGCACTCAGCACGTTCGCCATCGTCTTTCAGATATACTCCATTCCAGCATTAGAGTTTCTAAAAGCATCGTCAGAGTTATCTTCAGATCCACAAATAGCAGAGTATAAAGAAGCGGTAGTTGTGGTAGCTACAGAACATACGAAAGGTACAGGTTTTTCCATTACTGAACAAGGTACCATTATTACGAATTATCATGTAGTCGAAGGCAATGAATCCATGATCGTCTCTTTCCCTGAAGGCGAGCGATTCACTGCAGATGTCACGAAAGTGTTTCCAGACATCGACCTCGCACTACTTGAAGTGAACGGATCGAATCTCCCCTATCTAACGTTAGCGCAAGAAACGACTTTTTATGACCGTGAGCCCATTACATTTATCGGAAATCCTTTGAGCTTTTCAGGAATAGCCAATAAAGGTCACACGATCGACTACAAACAGCTGGCTGATTGGGACATTCCTGTCGTCATGATACAAGCACCTGTTTATAGAGGGAATAGTGGGAGTCCTGTCATCAATGAAAAAGGGAAAGTCATCGGCATCGTGTTTGCTACATTAGATGAAGAGACGCATGGTAAGGTCGGATTGTTTATACCGGTGGATGCGTATTACGAAGCAATAGCCAATGAAAAAAATACATGATAGATATACCGCTCAGGATGTGCATGTCAAAAGGGATGCGTTCTGCCCGTTATGTATACAAAAATCAAACCGGTCAAAGGAATGGAATCCTCTGACCGGTTTTTTACTGTCTTATTTTTTCGCGACTAGTAATAGTCGACCTTTATCTAGTTCGCTTTCGCCTTCTTCAGCTTCTGCTTTTGAAAGACCGATGGACTCCATCTTTGCGCGCAATGTATCGCCACGAGATGTGAACATATTCTTCATTGTATTGAGGAAGCCCATTTCTGCCATACCTACTTGCTCTGAATCTAATGCATCTGAAATCTTGTCCTCACGATCTTCACTATGTGCGAAAACATACATCTCATCATGCGTGTAACCTTGTGTTACCAATTCTTCAATTTTCTTTTTAGCTTCTACTGCATTCTCTAGGAAATACTTATCCATTTTCCATTACCTCCATATATACATGTTTTTTTGACCTACTCATCTATACCTACTCTTCGCATTTCTTAAACAAAAATGGTGATTTTCACATCCTTTGAACCACAATGATGTTTTAAACTGATAATAACTACATAATTTCTAGACAGAAAATCAAAACCATAATCAGAATATGCTATACTTTCTTTATATTGCAGTTAGAAAATAGGGGGCTATTGCATTGTCAACAGAACGTATTAAAGCAGGATTAGAGAAAATCAAGGAATATGTGAGTGAAGAAGAAGCCGAACGTATGATGACAGCCGATGCATTAAAAGAATTGGCACCTGATTTACGGAAGTACATAGTAGAGTTTGCGTATGGGGAGATTTATTCACGACCAGGACTCGACAGTAAACAAAGACAACTCGTGACGCTCGCTTCACTTGTCACACAAGGAGCGACTACACAAATTCAAACGCATGTAAAGCGCGCATTAACAGTCGGTTTAACGAAAACGGAAATTGTAGAGAGCATCATGCAACTCATTCCGTATGTTGGGTTTCCACGCGTCCAAACCGCATTGACTGCCGCTAAAGAAATACTTGAACAAGAAAATTGATAGTAAAATCCGGCCAAAAGATTCCTTTTGGCCGGATTTTTTCTTACCATCTAAAGATTGCAGCTGCCCCCGTTTCAACAGGCATCCGTTCTTTCGGAAGAACAACTACTTCTCCTCCCGTTTTAAAGACGGTTTCCGCTAAGTCATCCAGTACGTCGTCCACTGCAGACTCTTCCAGATTACTCGTCTGAATTTCCCCTGTATCTAGATTAACTTTACCCCGATACAGATAGCCATCTTCCAATACAAGTCGTCTAATACGATCTTCACTTGCTGCTTTAGCAATTTCTTCGATATTTCCAGAACCTTGATCGCTCGCTTTAGCATTTTCAAAATTCTCCACTAAGTCTTTTGTTTTCTGTAAGTACGTAGGCTCTACTAGTTCCCAAGCCATTTTACGTAATTGCTCCAGGCTAAGGGCTTCAAAGTCAGACTTAATTCCCTCGTCTTGCAAGTGTGGATTATGACTTAACTCTTTGAACTGCGTCTGATATTCCGAAAGTGTAACTAAGTATAAAGGAAGACCCATCGGTTTTGAGTAATGTTCCGCAACCGTTCGATCTACGTATCGGAAATATCGCTCAATATCGATGTCAATTTCATCTTTTTTGCCACCGTGACCATGCATCATCGCGGTTCCAGCGGCTCCACTTGCGTTACCCGCGCCCAAGTAGGGCTCCGTCACTTGTGCACCAATCGCCTCGTCTTTCGTTTTCGCCAATTCCTCAGGGATCTCTACTTCTTCTATACCATAGCGATTCCCTTCAAAAAGTTTAAACTCTTGTCTATTGACACCGAGTAGATGATAGCGGTCGGCAGATTGAAATACGCGAATAAGCGGTTTAATATGGAAACTATCTGACACAATCGCCAATTCAGGTACAGGACGTTGCAGACGATACGCTATGATGCGATCCTTTGTCGCAAACAATGCCAGTCCATCTCCTGCATGTGCCCAGAAAGGACGCTCGCCTTCTAGTTTCTCAAGTGGAGCTAGTAGACTCTTCACTTCATTCGCTGCATATTTTTTAGACAACTCTTCATGCACTTGTTGTAATAAATTTTTAAATCTGATCGGGTCTTGTTGATTTTCAGGTCGATACCGGTGGGTCGGTTGATAAATGGAGATACATGTCTCCGCTTGCTCCTTCAAAAACTCGTGAGGAAATTCGTTTACAATCTCTACGTTCATCCTAATCCCTCCAATAAAGTATTTCCTGTAGACAACAACAGGCTCTAATTTACTAATTCCCTATTCAATAGTTTGTAAACTTTGCGACTCCAATAGTATTTAGACTTCTTGACAAGCCACCAGAATTCATGTATAGTTACTGATTGGGATTGATAACAGATCTGACATAAAAAAATGGCGTTCTGCAGATGTTTATTCGGAACACTTATTCATCACTGGCGCGACTATAGGGTCGCAAGGACGCAAAAGTAGGTAGGGTTTGCGTTGCTTAAGGGAAACAACCAGTAGAACAACGACCGCGGCAAAAGAGGTCCAATCAGAATCTACATGCTATTCAAATCAACACATATAATCGTTGTCAAACGTAACATTTATAATCCTATATAAAAAGCGAGCTCCCCGATACGGGACGCTCGCTTTTTTCAATTTACATCGCATCAAATGCTTGTTCCAAATCTTCCATGACATCATCCATATGTTCTAGACCTACAGATAAGCGTAGCAATGTATCCGACACACCCATCTTCTCACGATCTTCTTTCGGCACAGCAGAATGTGTCATCGTCGCAGGATGCTGCATAAGTGTCTCCGCATCACCCAAACTCACCGCCAACTTGACGAGCGATAAATGATTCAATAATTTCTGCGCCTCTTCTTTTCCACCTTTGATCGTAAAGGAAATCAAGCCCCCACCCAATTTCATCTGCTTTTTCGCAATCTCATACTGCGGATGCTGATCATCAAACGGATAGAATACTTCCTCTACTTTCTGGTGCTTCTGTAAATAATCAAAAAGTATTTTGGCATTGGCTGAATGTCGTTCCATACGAACAGGTAACGTCTTAATACCGCGTAACAACAGCCAGGCGTCGAATGGCGAAATAATCCCACCGAAATCCTTCTGCACGGTTCCGCGAAGCTTCGCCATCTCGTCTGCATCTTTACCTACTAGCAATCCTGCGATCACGTCGCCGTGTCCATTAATATATTTCGTCGCACTATGAAGTACATAGTCGACGCCGAACGTCAATGGGGTTTGAATGTAAGGTGAACAGAATGTATTATCTACCACCACTTTTAAGTTATGGCGCTTCGCTACATTAACTACTGCCTCGAGATCCACTAACTCCATCGTCGGATTGATTGGCGACTCTACATATATACAAGTAGTCTCAGGCTTCACAGCTTTCTCTATCTCTTGTTCCGTTTTCATAGAAATTAAATCATGCGTGATATGATACTTTTCTTCTAATATTTTTAAGAGTCCGAACGTGCAACCGTAAATCCCACGCGAGCAAATCACATGATCATTTGCTTTCGTCAAATGAACAAGCACTGCACTAACGGCCGCCATACCGGAAGCAAATGCCAAACCTGCTGCGCCCTCTTCCATTTTCGCAATACGGTCTTCCAACACAGCGACTGTCGGATTTCCTAAACGAGAATAAATACCTCCCGCTTCTTCACCCGCAAACCGCCGCTCACCTTGCTCAGCCGAATCAGATACATAGGTTGAAGTTTGATAGAGCGGTACTGCCAGACTTCCTTGATGTTCCTTGTCGTCATAGCCTTCATGAATCATTGCCGTCTCTTTATGCCAATTGTTATTCTTCTTCATGCTGATTCCTCCTTGTAATAGCTTATTCACGTCTTATTGAAAGCGCTTTACTACAGTGTACATGGATTGTTTAAAAAACGAAAGAGCCTAAGCTTCTGTCTATTTGCAAACGATAGCGAATTACTCAACTTGAAGTTCTAAAAATGAAATGCTTGACCAATAGTCAATACATTGGTATGCTATTCTTTGTGTAAAATAGTTGCAGCAGTTATGTGTTCTATTTTGTCCAGTCTATTCCTTTTTAAAGGTGCACCACGTAACCTCGAGGCTGCAGGGGCGAAGTTGCAAGATTATAGAATGGCAGATGGATTGAACATATCTGGTCTTATTTTACAACAAAATAAAACCAACAGAGGAGGAGTCTCTCATGGCTCGATATACAGGTCCATCTTGGAAAGTGTCACGCCGTTTAGGTATCTCACTAACAGGCACTGGTAAAGAAATTGAAAAGCGTCCATACGCACCAGGACAACACGGTCCAAACCAACGTAAAAAACTTTCCGAATACGGAATGCAATTACAAGAAAAACAAAAACTACGCTTTATGTACGGAGTAAACGAACGTCAATTCCGCACACTTTTCAACAAAGCTGGTAAAATGCAAGGTATCCACGGTGAAAACTTCATGATCCTTCTTGAAGCTCGCCTAGATAGCGTTGTATACCGTATGGGTCTTGCACGCACTCGTCGTGCAGCTCGTCAGCTAGTCAACCACGGCCACATCTTGGTAGACGGCAAGCGCGTAGACATCCCTTCATTCGCTGTAAAGCCAGGTTCTGAAATCTCTCTTCGTGAGAGATCACAAAACTTGACTGCTATCGAAGAAGCACTAGAAGTGAACAACTTCGTTCCAGACTTCGTAACTTTCGACAAAGATACGAAAAAAGGTACATTCGTACGCCTTCCAGAGCGTGGCGAATTAGCTGCTGAAATCAACGAAGCATTGATCGTTGAATTCTACTCTCGTTAATAAGTTTGCTTTGCAAACAGTGGTATTAAAAGCCTTAGAAACCTTGTTAATTCAGGGTTTCGGGCTTTTTTTGTTTAACTCAATTATGCATTTATCCCCACTAAAAAGCATGCATTTGGGGCTGAATTGGGGCTAGTTTGGGGCTGAAAATTTTTAGGCGGGCTATGGACAGAAGCGGGTAAGTATAATAAAAGATCACCGCACGAAGCAGTGAATTAGATTCAATCCTTTCAGATCATATGAACTTATCTTTTACTGTTCAAAGAACGATCTGTATGAGCTCTCATCATTGTAAATAGCTAATTTCTACATTACACTTCTACCAATTTAATGTTATCTAGCTCAAAAATATTAGTTATCCAATTTTCTATGATCACTAAACCATTCCTTATAGTATTTCTTCTAGGCACTTGCAATTCATGGGCCAACACATTCCCAGGGTGTCTAATTTGGTGTAAAGTACCTGCTTGCTTCCACACTATGACACCATAGGTTTGTAGTCCATTAATTTTCCCTTCATACGAAAGATTGTTCTCATTCCGTAACTTCAAGGATTTACTTATAAGGAAATATTAATGCATGATTAAAACTAATTAATGATAGACATTTTAGTACTCTTAACAAATTATATTTTAATTAACTAAATGGTCTTAAATTAGGAAGTCCTTATTCTCTTTTACTAACCTCGTAATCTCGTACAGAGAAATATTATTGTTCTTGTAACTATCAACAAGTTCTTCTTTAAATGCTTCTAATTCTAAATCAGTAGAAATCAAATCTTTCAGGCGATCATATTCTTCTTGATTGGGATATCTACTTGTAATCTCCGTACTTATAGAAGGACCGGATTCACTTTGAAATTCTACTGGAATTTCAATAATTTCTAACAGCTTTTTGATAAATGTTTCTACTTCCTTAAGAATAAGAACCAATGCATTCAAACTTAAATCTTCGTATAATTCAATTGTCCGCTTTACTTCAGTGATTAAATGATCTAACCTCTCTTTGTTAAAAGCGATTTCTTTTTGAAAGTTATACGGCTCCTCTATTTCTCTATTCCAATAGTAATCGTAGGAATTAAATAATTTCACTTGTGCAAGACCTTTAATATACTTTTGAATAAAATAAAAGAAATCCTTTGATGTATTAAAATTAGTTATTGGATGCAACTGGTTGAAGTATTTGATAACCTGTATATACTGTTTATCAGAGTTAAGCGGCAAGTAATTTAGGCACTTAATAAGCGATATATCTATCTCAATTGTATTTCTATACTTAAAATAGAACTCATTAAGTTTAATTCGATATTCCTCGCTTACTTGAACAACTTTAAAAGCCTCAAAAATATTTTCAAAACTATTCATACCCATTTTAAATATAGTACTATTATCTGAAATCATTTGGTTAGTATGAAAGAAATTAATTTTGTAATTCCTGAATGCTATCTTTTGTTCTTCACTCTCATGTATATCCAAAACCTCTTCACACATTTTTTTTACTGCGTTTTCATAATCTGTAAACACTGATTTTCCTTCATATAATAACTTCCAAATTATTCTATCCATTTTATCATTTTTATATTTTGATGTTCGCTTTAACTCTTCGTATCTTTTAACATCTTTTATGCTTCTATTAGAAATGAGTTCGAAATTGAACAACTTTAAAATACCGTATACTTCTCTATTTTCCTCAATCTGAAAGATTTTATCTAATAGCGATAATGTTTCATCATTAATATCTAAAGACATTAATTCCAAAATTGTATAGTACTTTCCTTCAAATCTAAACCCCATAGCCTCAAAAAAGTTTTGCTTAATATTTAGTTTTTCGTATTGATCAGGAATAAAGTGTTTTAATATATGAAAGCTTATAATTAATTCTTTGTGTTTTTCTATTAGATCTCTCTTCTTCGCTAAGACAAAGTATAATTCCGCTAACATATTCTGAACTTTTCTTATAGGGATATACTCAATCTCTGCAATATATTCTCCACTATAACCGAAATGTTCTGTAAGCAAATTAAATCTGAACTCCTGTAATTGAAGATATTTGAAATCCTCTATTGATAATATTTCTTTATATTTATCTTTCAACTCAAAATCAATTATCTCTATGAAGTGCAATTCTGTTAAGCTCATTTTAAATGGAATATATTTTTCTAAATAATCATATTTGAATCCCTGACCAACTAATAATTTTTCATCGTATTGGTATATAACTCTAATATTTGTACTTGCAATTTTTTCTGATATAGCAAATATCTCTTTAACAACTTCTTTATTTTCAATTCTATCCATGTCCTCATAGATTATTAAAACTTTTTTATCTAATTTCTTAGTTTCTTTCATAAATGCTTTTAAAGTTTCTGCTTGGGAATCACTATTTTTAAAAACAAGATTTAATATACTTTGTATTTCCGTTAGAAAAGAAGCTGATGAAACATCTTTTTTTAATTTATTCGCGTATTCAGGAATAATCCTTCTATTATATAATAACTCTTCAAAAGACTTGATTAACGTCAGCTGCATTTCATTCAAATTAGAAACCAACAAATCGACTTCGATAAACTCATAACTGTTTGACAAACGTTTTTTTAATTCACTTAATAGAAAAGTTTTTCCTGTACCCCACCTACCATTCAATCCAACGATTTGAAAAGTATCTATATAATATTCAAGCTGTTTTAGATCCTGTTCTCGTTTCATAATAATTTTACCGCCATCGTCTTCAGTAGGTTTAATTTCTAAGTAATCTAATAAAAAGTAAAATATTGTAATTATATGAAAGCATGCAATTATTAAAAAGTAAAATGCCTCTAAGCCGCTTTCAAAGACTATATTGTTTAATCTTTTTTCATTAATACAAAATATTATAAAGAATGTAATATTGACAACAAAAATCTTTTTTAAATACATTTTATTTTTAGCAATTGACAGATTTACTTTTATTAATATTAGTTGTGTACAAAAAATGGCAAAGTATATTATCCATTTAATCTCAATTGTGGACACGATTACAAATACTATTACAATTGATGCCATTAATAAATTAATTAATCCTCTATACACATGAATTCTCCTTATAAACTTCCAAAACAGCATAAGCAGCATCTGATCATTAAATCTAAATGATCTATCAATCAGTTATACGACACCATTTTATAAAGTATTAATTTGAAATTTTTCGTCTCTATGCTAAGTTAATTATATTAAATAACCCAAATTTCTAGTCACTTTACTATTATACCAGAGAAACCCAGTACAACATTTAAAAAAAGAAAGCTACTAAAATTATTTTATTTATATACTACATTTATATACATAAACAAAGCACCGCTAGAAGCGATGCTCAGTAAACTAATATCCTATGATTGCTTACTCTAAGACTAAACCTTCCACTTTTCCATCATCTACGGTTGATATCCCATGCTTTGTATTATAAAATCCAATGTTGACATATTTGGCAGTTGGTCAATGAAAGGAAAGATATCACTTCTATCCTTAAACATGAACGTAGCAATACCGTGGGTAACTTCTTCATCTATGCACATATATAAATATATAATTCAAAGTTGAGACAACAAGGCTTAGACCATTATTGCGAGGAAAAGGCGTACATGAATTGTTAAAGTTGTACAATTCTACTCTTTCTAGTATGGATTATGAGATATTAATTTTAACTTATACTAAGGTGATAGAATACGTATCTCAAACGGTTATACGGCAAGATCTTATTAATTCTGCCACCAAAAAATTTTTTAGTACAG
This sequence comes from Sporosarcina ureae, assembly GCF_002082015.1. Taxonomy (GTDB): domain Bacteria; phylum Bacillota; class Bacilli; order Bacillales_A; family Planococcaceae; genus Sporosarcina; species Sporosarcina ureae_A. Next base: position 648,922 of record NZ_CP015109.1, read on the forward strand.
GGGCAGTAAACCCCGACGCAAACTACATACTCGAACTAAGTAAAATATTCGAAAGTAATAGAAATAATCAAAAATACTATTTTTCCATAAAATTGACTATTGAAACTTGTTGTGATCTAAATGAAATTGTTACAATAGCTCCTCCATTTTTAAGGTTTACAAAGAGGTTGTGCATAGATATTAAAAATGACAATAGAATAAAAGCTGTTGAAGAGGTTGCTAATGCTATCAGTAATACCAGAAACATGTTTGCACATGCAAAAACCAATTACGAGAAAAAAGCATGGAATGTCCCCTGGAACAACTAAAAGATTTTTCTGAATCCTTGGATATTCTAGCGCAGCAAGTTATAAGATGGTTTGCTAAAGAACATGATGATAGCAGAGTAATTTTACTTTTTATACTGACAAGGGTGACTGTTGATCTAGCTTCATTAATTCAAGAAGACGCTAGTTGAATCACAATAGGTAAGAACGGGACTTATTTCCGAGTCCTTTATTTCTTTAACCCATTATTCTCGCATCGTTTTTTATAAGAAAATTACCTTTTTCAATAAATATTTCGTTTGTAGAAATATTTTTCTGGTGCCTTTTAAAAATTTAGTTGCGCACCGGTCTATCCGTTCTGTATATGTAAGGGTGTATCTGATGCGGGAGTAGTACAATGAACAACACGATCTAACTTATCGGGATACTACTTCCCGCTCAGATATCCCACCTCTTACTATTCACATGAAACACTGCTACAAGCTATTTAAAGGGCATTACTAATTCATTAATAATTAATAAAGTTCCAAACGCTCTCTACATTGTGTATCAGTTAAACCTCTTTCAGTTAATTCATTCAGCGCTTCCTTCTCTCGCAAGTATTCTGTATAAGGGTTATATGTTAGCCAATCTTCTGGTAATGATTTTCTAAATAAAGAAGGATAGGTAACTCTAAACTCTCGTTTATCTAACTCTCTGTTCATTATCACACCTCCTGTAATCAATTTAGTCTTTTTTCTAACATCTATTCAATGTTAGCTCCCTTTTCTTTTAATTGATGCATCTGATCTTCCGTATAACTACGCAATTCCTCTAACTCTTTTTCAATTTGAGTCACATAAGGATCGACACTATTGTATTGAAATATTTTAGATTCAGGATACATCCCATATGTTTCAGCAGCGGGAATTTTGTATGCGAAGAGCTTGTATGGAAGCAAGGAATACCTCTAGAACCTTTGATGGCACTTTTTCTCAAGAAAACACATTTTACTTAGTAGGCGATTTTTTGGCGTAGTACAATGCAATTATATCTTAATGAACTTTTCAGTAATGTCCCCTTTTGTCTAAAGCGTGATCCATTTATTTGGAGTACCTGCTCCGCTAACTCAACCGAAAAATCCCCAATGTCTGATAAATCTTGCTCGCTTTGTAAAATAACTCGCTGTAATTACTCTTAAATACCCAAAAATCTCCAACCGATTCAGTTACTTCCTATACCTTACCGTCCGTTATAAACTGAAGTTGCGGGTCATACTACTTCACTGAAAAAATTCATCACTTTTAACAAATAAGCAGCCTTTCCATTTTCCTACTGATGATCGACACTTGCATGACCATTCAACATATATCTCACTTCTACTACTTCTCTAACAGTTTCCCACTCCTTTTGAACATAGATGTAGATTTTGTTTTCAAGTTACAACCTATTACCAGGCTACTTTACACTCTATATAGAGCTGAGAAGCAAAAAGGATACAAAGTGTGCAAAATTTTTTATTAGCAAAATTAGCAACAAAATATTCAACGTCGAGATGCTTCTCGACAATATCTTTATTCTTTTCTTTAATTCTTTAAGTTCTTAAGTTCTTTGGTTATTGGCCTTCCCAATATGAGACACTGTGTCGTTTCAAGTTGATACGCTCTGACGTTTCTATATGATACGTCCTTGGTACCATATAGAAACGTCTCATACACGGTATGTGTAGGTAGCGTTTCATTGTAAAATATGAATAATTAAAAAGAACGTCCCTGAAAAAAGGACGCTCTTTTTTGAAATCATTTTATAGTTCCGTTCGTTATGCACAATCTTCCGCAACTGAAACATATAGTACGTTTCTATAAAAGAAACTATATAATGTCCCTTTACTATCTGTAAACACAATATCATTGCTTCGAGAATTAGTCGCTATCCCTAATGCATCTTCTGGATCTGCCGCTTCAATGATTCTTAAGATACTTTCAGCGCCCGTAAAATGGTAATGTACTTTGTACTTTTTCAAACTTCTCACTTCCCTCTATCCTACAGTATACGACATAAAGAATGAAAATCCTTTTATATTAAGTATTTTTTAACGTTCAGGCTAGTCATCACATACACGACTACTTTAGAAATATCCACATTACGAATATATGTTCTATACAAATTATTTAAAACATGATATGATAGACATCAAATGTACAGTAAGTTAATTTCAGTTAGACACCTATTGAAACACACATACAAAAAATAGTAGGAGGTATTAAATGACTGATCGAGAACTTCTTGAACTAATGGTTGATAAAATGACAAACATGGAACAGGATTTCACTGTCTTTAAAAAAGATATTAAAGTTGACTTTTCTTCTCTAAAGTCCCATGTTGCTTCACTCAAGACGGATGTTGCCTCACTAAAAACTGATGTCTCTTCACTTAAGACGGATGTTGCTTCTATTAAAGAAGAACAAAGATTTATGAAACAGGCTATATTTGAACTTGATGCACGCTCCATTTCTACAGATGAGAAAATTGATGCTTTAACCGAACAGGTCTTACAGAATACAGAAAAATTAGATAAAATGCACATGACTCAACGCCTTGTAAATGATCACGATACAGACATTCGCATCATCAAAAAGATGTTGATTCAATAATTACACAATCAGGTAGAGTGCCTATGGATTAATCAGTTCTAGCTGTTTTAACGCATAGGTACTTTTACTATAATTCGTTAGTTCATTCATATCCCTTCCCCTCTATCAAGAGAATTACTATTTCCAATGCAAAAAAGACACCCCCGAAGAGATGCCTTTTCACCGACTATTAATTCCGTAACTTATCGTATATTCGATCCATGATACTAACTAATAAACCTTCATGCTTGTCTAAAGCGGCCGATGCAGCTTCCACGATATTTTCAGATCGCATAGCGGTCGCCTGCTTATTCGCTACGTTCCACCGTGTAAAAGCTTCGATCAATTCTTGATGTTCACCTGCGAAAATTTCAGGTGGTGCTTCTTCTTTAATCGTTGTCGCTACACTAGTAAATCGCTTAGTGGCCCGTTTTACACCTTCAGGGCTTCTCTTCAACTGCATGGATCATTTCATTAATCGCGTCGCCTATTCAACCTAACGCCATCGCGTACATCATATACTCTTTTTTTCAATTTATGATCTCCCAGTTAAACAAACTTCACCATACTATATTTCTTTTTCCCACGTCTTACAATGGTGAATGCGTCTTCCAAGCGTTGCGCTGCCCCTACTGTGAACGCTGTATCTGTAATACGTTCTCCATTGAACGAAATGGCACCGTTTGTTACGTCTTCACGCGCTTGGCGTTTTGATGGAGATACGCCCGCTTGCACAATGAAATCTACAATGTTTTGATCCGCTTTTTCCATTTCTACAGTCGGTACGTCTTTAAACGCATCTTTCATTTCACTAGCAGTCAATGCTTTTAAATCACCGCTAAATAGTGCTGCCGAAATACGTAGTGCTTGATCAAGTGCGTCCTGTCCATGAACTAGGCGCGTCATTTCTTCCGCCAATGTCTTCTGCGCTTTACGTAAATGTGGCTCTTCTTGTACGGAGACTTCCAGCGCTTCAATTTCTTCACGGCTTAAGAACGTGAAGATTTTCAAGTACTTTACAACATCTGCGTCTGCAGCGTTGATCCAGAACTGGTAGAACTCGTATGGAGAAGTTTTCTTTGCATCGAGCCATACTGCACCGCCAGCAGATTTACCGAATTTCGTGCCATCTGCTTTTGTTACTAACGGAATCGTAAATCCATATGCTTTTACCTCTTCATCATGCATTTTACGGATGACTTCCAGACCTGTCGTAATATTCCCCCACTGATCGGATCCGCCGATTTGCACACGGCAATTATGGTGATCATATAAGTGGTTGAAGTCCGCACCTTGCATCAACATGTACGAGAATTCCGTGAAGGAAATCCCTTGATCTAAACGAGACGCAACATTATCTTTTGCTAGCATGTAATTGACGCTTAGCAATTTACCGTAGTCACGCAAAAATTCGATCAATGACATGGAACCGATCCAGTCATTATTGTTTACCAGTTTCGCGCCATTTTCTGTTTGGAAATCAAAAATCATTTCCAGTTGTTTTTTAATTCCACGAACATTGTCTTCTACTTGATCGGTCGTTTGCAATTGACGTTCTTCAGAGCGTCCAGATGGATCCCCAATCATCCCTGTAGCGCCACCGATTAATAGAATCGGCTTGTGTCCGTGTAACTGGAAGCGACGCAGTGTTAATAACGGTACGATATGACCGATGTGCATACTATCTGCTGTTGGGTCTACCCCACAGTATAGAGAAATTTTCTCGTCTGTTAGTAGTTTCTCCAAACCTTCTTCATTCGTCTGCTGGTATAGCAAACCTCTCCAACGTAAATCATCCATTAATTCATTCGACATGTGCTATTTCCTCCTATTTTCAACATAAAAAGTCCCCACACGATCACAAAATGATCATGCAGGGACGTTAGTTGAGTAATTCATAACGCGGTACCACCCGGCTTGAGAGCTAAACTCTCCGGCTTTAAGGCGCCAATAACGTTGCGCAAGACGTACACTCCAAAACTGTAATTCATGTATAGTGCACCGAACAGCTTCCACCACCCGCTGTCTCTCTAGAACGGAACTCACTATCATTACTTCGGTTTTTTCGTCATGTAATTTCGTATGAGTTCAATTTTACCCAACTTCCAATGAAAGTCAACATTTATTGCATATTTCCTTTTGAATCTATGATATAATGAGAAGGATTTTTGGGGGGAGAGAAACTTTGAACAACGAAAAGAATAATAGAATGAAGCAGCTTGAAGATAAGTTTGAACAAGCGAAAAAAGAGCCTTGGGCCAAAAAACTTCGCATTGGAACCGGCGTACTTTGGAACTTGTTTATTTTACTCCTAATCTTCGCTGTCATCGGGGGCGTATTTGCGAGTTCAGTTGGTGCAGGATATTTCGCTTCTCTCGTTGCGAAAGAACCGTTACGTTCTAAAGAAGAGCTTCGAGATCAGGTGTTTACGTATGAGGAAACATCTGAAATGTACTTTGCAGACGGTGTGTATCTAGGCAAGATCAACTCGGATATCGAGCGCCGACAAATTACGCTGGATAAAGTCAATCAGTATGCAATAGATGCTGTGCTCGCTACTGAGGATGAATACTTCGCGGAACACAAAGGTGTCGTGCCAAAAGCGATATTCCGTGGTGTATTCCAAGATGTCACGAACTCGGACAGTCAGACGGGCGGATCGACACTTACTCAACAGTTGGTGAAAAACCAGATTTTGACGAATGAAGTCTCGTATGAACGTAAAGCTAAAGAAATTTTGTTGGCCATGCGCTTGGAACATTTCATGACAAAGGACGAAATTCTAGAAGCGTACTTGAACATCATTCCTTATGGTCGTGATGTGATGGGACAAAATATCGCAGGCATCGAAACAGCTGCACGTGGAATCTTTGGCATTAAAGCCGCTGATTTAAGTTTACCGCAAGCTGCCTATATTGCGGGTATTCCACAAGCTCCTTATACGTACACGCCATTCTACAGTAAAAATCAAGGAATTAAAGAACGAGAAAAACTTATGTACGGTGTCAACCGAATGAAAACAGTATTGTTCAGAATGCGTGATGCAGGGTATATTACGGATGCGGAATGGAAGGAAGCGAAAGCTTACGATGTAACGAAAGACTTTAGACAACCTTCACGCCGTGCAACGGAACGTTATCCGTATGTCACGCAGGAAATTCAAAATCGCACAATCGAAATTTTAGCTGAAGTTTTAGCTGAAAAAGATGGCATCGATGCAGACCGTTTTGAAGGAGATTCCAAGATCAAAGAGAAATACGAAATCATGGCAGACCGTTCCATGCGTACAGATGGGTATCGGATCTACTCTACGATTAACAAGGAATTGTATGACAAACTTAATGAGGTCGCTAATAACTTCCAATACTACGGATATACGTATACTTCACAATCAGTGGATGAAGAGTCCGGTAAAACGATTACTACTGAAAATCCCGTACAAGTCGGCGCGATGATGTTAGAGAATCACACTGGCAAAATATTATCGTTTGTCGGTGGTCGTGATTACGAGCTAGAGGCAATGAATCACTCTACACAAGCTTACAGAGAAAACGGTTCATCCATGAAACCACTGCTAGTCTACGCTCCAGCTATCGAGTATGGTGTCATTGGCGCAGGTAGTCCACTAGTGGATGTGAAGTTTAGAAGAGGAAGCTACGCACCTGCCAACTACTTCGATCGCGAGCTTGGCGTATTACCAGCGCGTGAATCTTTGGCACGTTCACAAAACTTATCTACTATACGCCTTTATGATCAAATAATAGATAGAAATCCAATTGATTTCCTTAAGAAAATGAAGTTCTCGAATGCTACTGATAGAGAAGGCTCTGGTCTAGCTGCTTCATTAGGAACAATGGATGTATCTGTAGAAGAAAATACAAATGCATACGCTACATTTGCCAATGGCGGACAATTTATTCAATCATATATGATCGAACGGATTGAAGACATGGATGGCAATATAATATTTGAACACAAAGCGGAGCCAACGGAAGTATTCAGTCCAGAAACTTCATATATCATCACCGATATGATGCGTGATGTACTAAAAGGGAATGGTACAGCCGCAAGATTACCTGGTTTGATGAACTTCCGACCAGATTTGGCTGCGAAGACAGGGACATCCCAGCAATATGGAGATGCTTGGCTAGTCGGCTATAATCCAAACGTATCGCTTGGTGTATGGATGGGGTATAAAGAGCGTACCACTCCGTTATATCACGGCTACAACAGTGGTCAAATGCATCCATCAGAGCGGACAGCAAGATTGTATGCCCAATTGATGAATACAGCCAATACAGTAATACCTGACACGATCAAAGCAAGAGATACATTTAAGCGCCCTAACGGCGTTGTCACACGTTCGTTCTGTGGTATATCAGGACTTGCTCCTTCTAAAGCTTGTGCAGCAGCTGGACTTGTCCGATCGGATTTATTTAATTCGAAAAAGATGGTGCCGACAAAAGTGGATGACAGTATTGTTTCCTCTTCGGCCGTTCGAGTGAATGGTAGACTTTACCGGGCGCTAGCTTCTACTCCACGTGAATTTGTTACATCAGGAGGAATTGGCGTAACGACTGAATATGGCAAGCGCATGCTTGGACGATTGGGCGGAGATGCGTCCAAACTACTTGCAGGTCGTGGCGCTTATTCAAACAGTGTCGCAGGATCAACGTTCCCTGCAAACAATGTGCCACCTGCAGCCGTATCGGCAGGACAAAATGGTTCCGTCCTTACATGGACCGGCTCCTCTTCAAATGATGTAATCGGTTATTACATTTATCAAAACGGCGTCAGAATCGGTACAGTTCGTGACGGGGCTTCTAGATCGTACAAAATCGGATATGGTTCATATTACGTGCGCGCAGTAGATATTACCGGCCTGCTATCAGGACCTTCAAACACGGTAACCAATGCTGCACCTGCACCAAAGCCAGAACCGAAACCAAATACGAATTCTGGAACGAAACCGGGAACGACAACTCCAGAAGCGAAGCCGGATGCAAAACCGCAGACAAATACTGAATCAAAACCGGAAACTACACCGGAAGCTACACCAGAACCAAAACCAGAAACGAAGCCAGACGCTACACCGGAACCAAAGCCGGATGCAGCGCCTGCAGCAAAAGAATAACTAACGAGCCGGATGACATGTCTATACTGTCATCCGGTTTTGTTTTGTCTATACAAGAATTTGCTGAAGTGAATGGAAGACTGTCATCTCTAATTCATTGCATTTTTTCTTCTCTTCACTTATTATTTATGACTCTAATTATAATTACCGACAATTCTGTGATTTAATGATAATAATATACTTTTCCACTCGATCAATTGTATACTTAACACAGAGCAATACGTATCGAACTTCCAGCAACTACTTGAGCGTACAACGAGTAGAAATATTAGGAAGAGGTGAACTATGTGGAACATAAAAAGACCTACTTTTCCAGGACATTTCCGCATGAAGAAGGTGAACTAGTCATTGAAGGGCCTGTTTCATCGGAGCGACTGGCCTCGTTTGAATTTCATGAGGGATTGAAAGCATTCCGTCCATCTAAACAACAACAAGAAGCACTAGTGAAAATCGCTACGTTCCCTGAAGGCCGGATCAATGTTGCGAGAATCGATAATATGATTGTTGGATATGTTACATTTTTATATCCTGATCCACTCGAACGCTGGTATGAAGCCGATATGGATAATTTAATAGAACTAGGCGCCGTTGAAGTGGTGGCTGCTTATCGCGGTGCTCGTATCGGTAAATCCTTACTGGAATTATCGATGCTGGATGATGCCATGGAAGATTATATTATTATTACGACTGAATATTATTGGCACTGGGATTTAAAAGGCACTGGTTTGAACGTATGGGACTATCGCAACATGATGGAGAAAATGATGCGTGCAGGCGGTTTGGAATTTTTCTCCACCGACGATCCTGAAGTCTCTTCCCACCCTGCCAATGCGCTAATGGCGAGAATCGGAAATCGAGTCGATCAACAATCCATCGAACGCTTTGATCGTGTCCGTTTCAAACACCGTGTTAATTACTGAAAGTGAGGAATGATCATGCTAATACAGGATATTATGAAAAAAGACGTAATTACGCTTCATTCTACGCATACGATTGCAGATGCAGTACAGCTGATGAAGGAGAAACGTATCCGCCACATCCCGATTGTAAAAGATGGGCGGATCGAAGGACTAGTGACAGACCGTGACGTTAAAGAAGCTTCTCCTTCTAGCATTTCGGAAAGATTGGAACCTTCACTTTACGAAACAACACTCGATAAAATTATGAAAACCGATTTGCTAATCGGTCATCCGCGGGACTTTGCGGAAGAAGCTGCATTAATGTTTTATACGTATGAAATTGGTTGTTTACCCATCGTTTCTAATTATCAGCTAGTCGGCATTCTGACTAAAACCGATTTACTCTATAACTATATTGAATTAACAGGTGCCAATCAGCCAAGTTCACATATTCAAATACGTGTTCCGAACACGCCTGGTATTTTGTATGAAGCATCTAAAGTATTTCACGATCACAATACAAATGTACTCAGTGTGCTCGTCTATCCTTATCAAGATAATGAAGAGTACAAAATCTTGGCGATCCGCATTAAACGCATGAACCCTCTTCCAATTATCGACGGATTAAAAAAGCAAGGATTCGAAGTTCTTTGGCCAAGTGAACCGGAGATAGGCGTATGAAAAAACAAGCGAGTTTTGTCTTTTCTCCTGACCAATTAAACTATGAATTTTCGGATACCCACCCTTTTAATCAAAAGCGAATCATTCTAACAAAGGATTTACTAGACGAAATGAATACGATTCAGCCTGATGATATTGTTGTACCGCGCACAGCCACAGACGAAGAATTGCTTCTGGCTCATGACGCAAAATATATCGAAATCGTAAAAAAAGCGAGCCAGGGAGATGTCAACGAAAATATCGGTAGTATCTATGGAATCGGCACGGAAGATACACCATTTTTCACCGGTATGCATGAGGCGAGTGCATTGCTTGTGGGTGGCACACTTACAGCGATTGAAGAAGTAATGGAAGGTCGTTCACGATATGCGCTGAACCTCGGTGGCGGCTTGCATCACGGCTTCCAAGGAAAAGCTTCTGGCTTTTGTATTTATAATGATAGTTCAGTAGCGATTAAATACTTACAGCAAAAATATGGCGCGCGCGTATTATACGTAGATACCGATGCGCACCATGGCGACGGCGTGCAATGGACGTTTTACGATGACCCGAATGTCTGTACATTCTCCATTCACGAAACAGGCCGCTACTTATTTCCCGGGACAGGCAACGTGACGGAACGAGGAAATGGAGCAGGTTATGGCACGTCATTCAACTTTCCTGTAGATGCATTTACGGAAGACGAATCTTTCTTATATATCTATAAAACTGCCTTACGGGAAGTAGTAGAACACTTCAAGCCAGACGTCATTCTTACCCAAAATGGAGCAGATGCGCATTACTTCGATCCACTTACGCATCTGTATAGCACTATGAAGATCTACGAAGAAATTCCGAAACTAGCAAAAGAACTCGCGGATGAGTTCTGTGACGGGAAGTGGATTGCCATAGGCGGTGGTGGATACGATATCTGGCGTGTAGTACCTCGCGCGTGGTCGCACCTCTGGCTGACTATGAAGGACATCCCGACACCCACTGGTCGACTCCCAGAAGCTTGGCTAAACAAATGGCAACCCGAATCACCCGTTTCCCTTATCGAGACGTGGGAAGACCCTGAGGACTTATATGAACCAGTCCCCCGTAAAAAGGATATCAACGAAAAAAACGAACAAATGCTGACGAGAGCTTTGCACGTCATTCGAAAACACTAATAAAAAGCAACTTATCTTCTTGATAAGTTGCTGTTTGTTCGTATATTTTTCAACTATAAGGTAGTAGTATTTTAAGTTTTGCACACAACGCTACTTAACCTTCGTTACAGATACCGACTCCCACCTTACTTCTTAACCGACTGTCGCTCTTCCAAATAGTAAGGTAGTACAACTTCGGTCTCTTCCACTTCTTCTTCATTCATCAACTTCGTCAACAAACGCATCGATACGGCACCTAGGTCATACAATGGCACGACAATCGCAGTCAACTGCGGACGAACGATACGCGCAAGAATAGAGTGTTGGAAACAAATGATCTCTAAATCCTCAGGAATTCTAAGATTTTCATCCCGCACGCCATTCATAATACCAATTGCGACTTCGTCACTACTCGTCATGACAGCCGTTGGTCGATCAGAAAGCTTTCCTAGCACATTCCAGCTTTCGTACGCATCGTCATACGTATTGTCGGTTTCCACGATCAATGACTCATCGATCGTCATTCCCGCTTCTTCCAACGCGCGAATATATCCCACACGCTTGCACACACGATTAATGTCCCGCGTAAACGGTCCCGAAACAAATGCAATACGCTTGTGGCCATTGTCGATCAACCTCTTTGTCACTTCATATGCGGCTTGTTCATGATCAATATTGACAGAGGGTAAATTGGTTTCAAAATCCAACGTCCCTGCCAAGACGATTGGAACATTCGCTGTTTTCATTTCTTTACGTACTTCAGGTGAAATAGAATCACTCATGAAGATCAGCCCGTCTACTTGCTTACCTAAATGGTCTTCGAACAACTCCACTTCTCGAGAAGTACTCTTGTCCGAGTTGGAGATGATAATATTGTACTCATACATCGTGGCAACGTCTGCAATCCCTCTGGATAGCTCGGCGTAGTAACTCTTAGACATATCCGGGACAATGACCCCAATCGTCGTAGTACGCTTGCTGGCCAGTCCACGAGCGACAGCGTTTGGCCGGTATCCCAATCGTTCAATACAGTCCAATACTTTTTTGCGAGTCGCCGGCTTCACGTTTTGATTGCCGTTCACTACACGTGAAACCGTTGCCATCGATACGTTCGCTTCTCTTGCTACATCGTAAATAGTGATCGCCATTTTTGCTCCTCCTGTCTTTATTCTTTACTAGTATACCGTGTTCTACTGGACTTTTGTGTTTTTCTGTGCAGAATTCTGTCATTCTATACAGAAAAACACCGACCTTTACTAATAAAGGATCGGTGTTGGATGTTTTAGATCGTTTGGTGTGTGTTCATGAAGCGAGTAATCTCTTCGTAGAACTTGTCAAACTGCTCAATATCCATTTGCTGTGCTGAATCCGATAATGCTACGGCTGGGTCCGGATGAACCTCTGCCATAACGCCGTCTGCTCCTACTGCAATTGCTGCTTTCGCTGTCGGAAGCAATAAATCTTTGCGGCCAGTGGAGTGTGTAACATCCACGAATACCGGTAAGTGCGTTTCTTGCTTCAAGATGGGAACAGCAGAGATGTCCAGCGTGTTTCGAGTTGCCGTCTCATATGTACGAATTCCTCGCTCACATAACATAATCTCCGTATTACCTTTAGATATAATATATTCAGCTGCATTGACGAACTCAGAAATCGTTGCAGACATTCCACGCTTCAGAAGTACTGGCTTATTGACCATTCCAGCTTCTTTCAGCAATTCAAAGTTCTGCATGTTACGTGCACCGATTTGGATCACATCGATGTATTCGAGTGCTTCCTCTAAGTGTGATGGTGTAATGATTTCTGTGACGATCGAAAGCCCAGTTTCATCTGCAACTCGCTTGAGAATTTTTAAACCTTCCAAGCCTAAACCTTGGAAATCATATGGAGATGTACGTGGCTTGTAAGCTCCCCCACGAATCATCGTTAATCCTTTTGCTTTGATTGACTTGGCTACTGCCAAAACCTGCTCGTAAGATTCTACTGCACAAGGTCCGAATACGAAAGAAGGATGTCCGTCTCCGATTTTATGGCCGTTTACATCAACAATCGTGTCTTCAGGCTTTTTAGTACGGGATACGAGCAATGCATTCTTCTGCTCATCTTGCTGTACTTCAAGTGCTGACATGAAAATAGATTTAAATACTTGTTCAAGGATACCGTCTGGTAAAGGACCGTGATTTACCTTCTTCAAGACGTTGAGCATCTCGCGTTCGCGAACCGGATCGTATCTATTTACACCTTGCTTTTCTTTTAATTTACCAATTTCTTGGATAACGCCTGTACGTTCGTTGATCAATTTCAGAATATCTAAGTTCAACTGATCGATAGTACCTCTCAACTCACCTAAATCTTGCTTGCTCATAATACCTGTCTCCTCCCCGTACATATCTTCCTTTTCTAACACCGGAATCTATGGTACATTTTTATATAATAGACCTAGTATAATGAATACTCTTAGAAAAGTCACGCAATTTCATCGAATAAATAAATATTCACTATTTTCACATAGAAAAAACTTGAAAAGAGGTTGAAAATCCTGGTTACTAAGTTGTTCGCTCTTGATATCGGGACTCGCTCGGTTGTAGGCATTATACTGGAAGAACAGAACGATTCATTCCATATTGTAGACTTGATTGCAAAAGAACATAAAGAGCGATCGATGATTGATGGACAAATACATAATATTTTAAGCGTCGCATCCATTATTCAAGAAATTAAAGAAGAATTGGAACAAATTCATGGACCTCTGCATCGCGTCAGTGTGGCAGCAGCGGGTCGTTCATTGAAAACAGCAGAAGGCACTGTGACGGTAGATATTTCAGATCGTACATTGATGTCAAAAGAAGATATCAACCGATTGGAATTAGTAGCTGTACAAAATGCACATGAAAAATTACTATCTGCTCATCAATCGCAAGAGGATGATCACTATTATTGCGTTGGGTATTCTGTTTTATATTACAAATTACAAGACGAAAAGATTGGTAGTCTGATTGATCAAAAAGGGAAATCAGCTACCGTAGAAGTCATTGCTACATTTTTACCACGAGTGGTTGTAGAATCCTTACTCGCCGCGTTAAAGCGTGCCGATTTGGAAATGGAAGCTTTAACACTCGAGCCGATCGCTGCAATTCATGTACTCGTTCCCCCTTCCATGAGAAGATTGAATATCGCTTTGGTCGATATTGGAGCCGGCACGTCAGATATTGCCATTGTCAGGGATAATACCGTGACGGCATATGGAATGGTACCTGTTGCGGGAGATGAAATGACCGAAGCGCTAAGTGCACACTACTTGCTTGATTTTCCTATAGCTGAACAAATGAAACGACAAATTAATGATCAAGATGTATTGACAGTGCAGGATATTTTAGGATTCGAACAAGAAATTCCTTCAGAAGAAGTAATCGATGTCATCAGACCTTCAGTGAAACATGTAGCGTTATCCATCGCTACTGAAATCAAACGATTGAATCATCACTCTTCTCCGCAAGCCGTGATGATTGTTGGAGGCGGAGGATTAACGCCTACATTGACGAAAGAACTGAGCACGCAATTAGATCTTCCTGAAAACCGAGTAGCTATTCGCAGTCTCGATGCGCTTTCAGGAGTCACATTCTCTGATCAGATCGAAGCTTCTCCTGCACTCGTCACGCCGATCGGTATTGCGATTGCAGCGCAAAGAGCTCCGATTCATTACATTTCTTTAACAGTCAACGACCAATCCATTCGATTGTTCGAACTAAAAGAGCTGACAGTAGGCGATGCATTGCTTGCGGCCCGCATTACCGCCCGTCAGTTATATGGTAAACCTGGACTTGCACTGACCGTAAAAGTAAATGGGCAGTGGAGAACACTTCCTGGCGGGCACGGCTCATCTACAACTATCTTGTTAAACGGCACTGAGGCTAGCACTAAGGATCGCGTCGGCCATCTAGACAGTATTGAGCTATTGTTCGGTCAAGACGGCACAGACGCCTCAGCGACAGTCAGAGACTTGGTAGACGCACCTGATTCCATTCGTTATCAATTGGACGGGGTAATTCAGACAGTTACTGGGCAAATTTTGCTAAACGGAAAGCCTGCTACCTTGGATACTATCATTATGGATCGGGATGAACTGACAGTGAATCCGGCTAATAGAATAAAAGATGTGATCACGTCTCATACAAGTCCGCAGTCAGAGCCGTTCACCATTACATGGAACGGTACACCCCATCGCTTAAGAAGGGATGAGACGGTTTATATTGCAAACGGACAAGAAGTCTCCGACGATTATCGGATCCGCGCAAATGATATCATTGAAATGCATCAGCCTACTTTTCTTTCATTGAAGGAAATAGCAAAGGATTTAGAGATCATTCTAGAAGAACGCGCTGACGTTACGTTCAATGGAGAACCTGTGGGTATTACAAAACAACGAACTGCTACTTATGTAAACGGACAACTGGCGAACCTTGATTACCAAGTACAACCTAACGATCAGGTGGAGTTCAAGTCCTTACCCAACTCTCCTATACTATTCAGTGATATATTTTCATTCACCGACTTTTCATTACCTACTCAATCTACCGCCAACTATCGATTATTGCGTAACGGTGATTCCATCGGCTTCAACGAATTCATCTTCGGTGGAGATCAACTAGAGATTATATTTGAATAAAAGCTACGCTGTGCATAAAAAATCGCACGGCGTAGCTTTTTCTTATTACTCTTATCTAACAGTGTGCATAGAAAAAACCTTCCCGTGGAGGAAGGTTTTCGCTATTACTTAGAATGAACTTTGTTGTTTGAAGATGAATTGCTTGCTTTAGACTGATTCGTATCCTTTTTAGCAGAAGCATCTGCTTTAGAAGATTTGTTGTCTTTGGTTTGGTTTGAAGATTTGCTAGCTTTAGCTTGATCTTCATTTTTATTTGAAGCATCTTTTACTTTTGAAAGTTCTCCGGATTTTTCATTGTTTTCTTTTGTGCTTTTATAATCCGTTGCTTCTTCACCTTCAGATGATACTGTACCGTCATCCATCGGAACGCTAGTTTTTGAAGTAGCAGATTTCACTTTGTCTACTAGCTGTCCGGATTGCTCTTGTAAGTTATGAGACAACTCGGAAGTCTTCTCTTTTGCAGCTGTAGTGAAAGCTGTAGTTTTTTCTTTAGCTGTATCTGTAAAGTCCGCTGTGTAATCTTTTGCCGCACTAGATAACTCCGCCGCTTTATCTTTTGCCGTTGAGCTTAATTCAATACTCTTGTCTTTTAACTGTGACGCTTGCAAAGTTAAATCTTCTCGCATTTCACGGCCCGTCTTCGGTGCTAAGAATAATGCAGTCGCTGCTCCGATGACGCCACCAATGATTGCGCCCGCAATGAAACTACCTGTGCCGCTACTCTCTTCATCATACAAATCATTTGTTGAACGATATGTGTAGTTCGCTGGGTATTGTGGCTGTCCATAAGTATTTGAGTAGTTACCTTGGTTGTCGTTATAGTTCGGTTTGTTTTCTGTCATTGTTTATTCCTCCTGTGAATTAACTGTTTTTGGTACATTTTAAAGGAAAATGCTTGTACTAGGAGCGCGATTTGTAGACTGTCCAACCAGCAGACTTTTCAGGTTGCCGTTCCTTTACCTGATCATAGAGACCAACAGCCACGGTTCCCCATTGTACTACTTGCGCAATTTTGTCACTGTTTTGTTCGGCTTTAGTAGTTACTGAGTTCGAAATTCGGTGAACGGACTGATTAAGCGTGTTCACTGAATCACCTACCCCTTTCACCGCATCCACCACAGTGTTCAGCTTGTCGGCTTTTCCTTGTAAATCTTCCGCCAGCTGATTGGTTTTTTGAAGGAGCTGTGTACTTTCTGTAGTCACTCCCTCTAATTGCTTTGTTAAGCCATCTACTGTATGCGAGACACTTTGCAAAGATGTCTTTAACGACCCTAGTGTCATAGCTAGACTTACACAAAGAATAAGAAATGCGATTGCGGCAATCACTGCTGCAACGTAAAGTAAATTGATCACTTACGTAATCCTCCTAGAGCATATTCTTACGAAAACTTTACCCTTCTTTCAGAGTTTCTAAACTTTTCGTCCTATACTTCTGTTCGACATAACTAATTGATATCCTTCATCAAACTAAATAAATTCTGAAGAAAATGAGAAACAGCCCTCTCAAAAAGATTAGGCTGTTTCTTCTTTCGTTATATCAGACTTAAATTGTTTTAAATATAACTGGATATCTCCAGCTCCCATAAATAAGATGACAGCCTGTTGATGTGCTTCTAAATCTGACATATCTTCTATTTTCAAATGTTGGGAATTAGGAATTTTAGCAATTAAATCATGAATCGTTAAATTTCCTGATTGCTCTCTTGCCGATCCGAATATATCACATAAATACACATGATCTGCTTCAGAAAGACTGTCTGCAAATTGATTTAGCATCGCAGCTGTTCTGCTAAATGTATGCGGTTGGAATACCGCGATTACTTCCCGATTCGGATACTTTTGACGTGCTGAATCCAATGTTGCGCGGATTTCAGTAGGATGATGTGCATAGTCGTCCACGATGACACGGCCATCTAATTCCATAATAGTAAATCGTCTCTTCACACCCGTAAACGTCGCAAAACGTTCATTGACAATTTCAGCTGGAATATTTTCATAATGACATAGTGTAATGACACTTAAAGCATTTCGAATCGCATGGTCACCTGTCAACATAATCGTGAAACGGTAATAAAATTCATTTCGAATGAACACATCAAACGAGCAGCCATTTTGATCTTTTTCAATATTCGCTGCGTAGAAATCATTGGATGAATCCAAGCCATAATAGACAATCGGAACCTGACATTGGAGTTTCTGAAGATTCTCGTCATCACCGCAAGCGATTAACGCCTTCTTCACTTGACTTGCCATCTGTCCGAAAGCATCCAAAATATCGTCCAAACTGGTGAAATAATCCGGATGATCGAAATCAATATTCGTCATGATTGCATAGTCTGGATGGTATGCCAAAAAGTGACGTTTGTATTCACACGCTTCAAAAACAAAGTTCTCCGCATTTTCGACGCCTTTTCCTGTACCGTCTCCAATTAAATAAGAAGTCGGCGCAAAGCCACCCAATACATGTGACAGCAAGCCTGTTGTAGAGGTTTTACCATGCGTTCCCGTAACCCCGATGGAAGTAAATTGCTCCATGTAGTCGCCTAGGAAGTCATGATAACGAATAACTTCGACCCCTAGTTCTTTTGCGCGTAGTAATTCAGGATGATCATCTTTAAATGCGTTTCCCGCAATGACTTTCATGCCCGGTTGAATATTATTTTCGTCAAATGGTAAAACTTTTATGTTTCGTTCATGTAAAGGATCTTCTGTAAAAAAGTATTTTTCTACGTCAGAACCTTGCACTTTATAAGAAGAGTCATGTAGCAACTGGGCAAGGGAACTCATTCCTGATCCTTTTATGCCAGTAAAATGTAACAATGTCATATTGAAACCTCCCGGGAGTTCTTTCATCCCACTTTTTATCTTCAATCGCCCCGTAATAGACCTGAAGATTATTTCTTGTCATAGAATATCATGCGTTCGATTAAACCACTAGACACGAACTATGCATTCATTATTTCATGAAGCTTTCAAATGCTTGTTCCGTCAAAAAGACGTCGCGCGCTCTGCTCCCTCTTTGCTCGGATATAAATTGATTCGCTTCCATTCGATCAATCAACTTTGCCGCCCGGTTATAACCGATACTGAAATGGCGCTGTAATGCCGAGGTGGATGCACTCCCCTGCTCGATGACAAACGTACAGGCTTGCTCAAATAACGGGTCCGATTCTTCTTCTCGGACAGCCGCCGCCAGCAAATCATCTTGGCCGAATAAGTAATTCGGTTCTGCTTCATTACGAACATGTTCTATTATACGCTCGATTTCATCATCCGTGACAAATGTCCCCTGAAGACGGACAGGAGCCGATTGGCCATTGCCCAAATACAGCATATCCCCCTTACCAAGTAAACGATCCGCCCCTACCGAGTCCAAAATTGTTCGTGAATCTACTTGTGAAGACACAGCGAATGCTATGCGAGTCGGAATGTTGGCTTTGATCGTTCCGGTAATGACATCAACAGAAGGTCGCTGTGTCGCAATGATCAAATGAATACCACACGCTCTAGCCTTTTGAGTAATTCGGCTGATCGACACTTCTACATCCGCAGGTGCCATCATCATTAAATCCGCTAATTCATCAATTACTACTAAAATATAAGGCATCTTTAAAGAGAAACGTCGTGATTCCATGACCATTTCGTTGTAGCGTTCAATATTACGTACACCGGAATGCGCAAACAGTTCATAACGTCTTTCCATCTCATTGACTGCCCATTTCAATGCAGCAGTCGCTGCTTTTACATCCGTAATAACCGGACTCAACAAGTGAGGAATACCATTGTATGGTGCCAGTTCTACCATTTTCGGATCAATGAGTAATAGTTTCAGATCATGATGCGAAGCTTTATACAGCAAACTAATTAATAGTGAGTTGATGCAGACGGATTTACCAGAGCCTGTTGCCCCCGCAATCATTCCGTGTGGCATCTTCCGTAGATCAATCGTTTGCGGCTCCCCTGTCAAACTCAGTCCAAGTACCGCCTCAAGAGGGGAGTCAGAACTCATAAATCGATCGCTATCAATAACCTCTGAAATTCGAACAGCACGTGTTTTACGATTTGGGATTTCAATACCAATCATACTTGTACCAGGAATAGGAGCTTGAATCCGAATATCTCTAGCCGCCAAAGCCAATTTTAAGTCGTCGGTTAGGTTTCGGATTTTACTTACTTTCGTCCCCTGCTTGACCGTTAACTCAAACATGGTGACCGCAGGACCTTGCACAGCTTGAACAACAGTCGCCTGTACAGAGAAATGAGAAAGCGTTTCTTCTAACGTAGCAGACTGCGACGTAAGCCACTCTTCATCCATGATTTCTTCTTCCGGCGGTGCTAAATAGTGCATCGTCGGGAATCCATAATGTGGTGGTTCCTCTTCAATCATTTCCTCTTCAGGTTCTTCTACAACGGTTTCAGAAGTCGGCGCGACTATTTCTGCCACTTCAACGTCAGACTCTACTGCAACGGACACGGGTTCTTCCATGGATTCTACTTCTTCCACGCTCGGTTCTACACTATCTTTCTGTTGTTCTGGTAGTACCGGTTGTATATCCTGTACGGCTTCAGATTGTTCCGCTAGGGTGTGATCTGATTCTATTTCAATTGGCTCTTCTTCTACTCTTTCATTCTTTGCTGCATTAGCTGCAATGAGCTCTTCTACTCTAGCCGCTAATTTTTCTTTATCGGATTTAAGCATCAATACATTAAAAGGTACTACTTTTTCTTTTTTAACAGGTTGTGCTTGCTCATCTATGTCATCTGTTTTGGATTCTACTTCATCCAATTCTATTTCTTCTTCCACTTCTTCTTCTACTTCTTCTACTTCTTCTTCTTCTTCTTCTTCTTCTTCTTCTTCTTCTTCTTCTTCTTCTTCTTCTTCTTCAATTGTCACCGTTACGGATGCTTCCGGGTCTACTATGATTTCTTCGGTTTCCGTTGCAACATCGTCCTGCTCTTCAACTTCTGTTACCGATGGAGTTCGGTCTACATCTTCCGTTTGTGCAAAGACTTCCTGCGATTCTTCTGGTTCGACAATTGTGACGGCAGTTTCTAATTCTGCCATTGCTCCTTCGGCTTCTTCAGCTTCTTCAGTTGCTTCGATTTCATCATGCACATCGTCGTGTTCAGCTACTTCCACTGACTCTTCTTGTACCACTGGTATTTCTTCAGTCTGCTCCACTCGTTGCGTAGCTTCTTCAGATTCTTCTGATGTAGATTCTTCTACTTTTTGCGTGCGTTCTTGCGCTGCAGACATCTCAGACTGTCTTTTTTCTGATGAACTAGCAAATAGAGGTGTTTCATTTGAACGTTGATTGGAAATCAACGACAATGGCAATTCTTCTTCATGATTTTCTAATTGATTATGCAATTCTTGATCTTTCGTATCTTTCTTTTCTATAACCGATTCCATAGCCTCACTGATTGGAGAACTAGTGTGCAATCCATAGATAGGTGAAGGCACATGTGTAGGCGTAAACGGCTTTCTAAATTTCTTCGGTTTCTCTACTTTCACAGGTTCTTCCTTTTGGCGAGATGTTGCCTCTACTTCAGGACGCTGGGAATCAGTAGGTTCAATACGTTGCGGTTCTGAATGTTGTACACGCTCGCGCTTTCTTCCGGAAAACGGAAGTGGTAATGGATTAGACGTAGGTGGAATAATATGAGCAAAATCCCGTTTCTCTTTTGCACGGTAGACGTTTCCGCTTCGCTCATAACGCCCCGGCCAACGTTCATTCTGTTCCAAAGGAAGTATTTCATATATGTCTTCTTCTGCTACCTCTTCTTGTAAATAGTCCTTTGTGTATTCATCATGATGTACTTGTGGTTCCCATCCGTAAATTTCATAATCCGAAACGATCGGAAATCGAAAGTTGGCTTTTTTATTTTCATCAAATTCTTCATTTCTGTTTAAGTTTTCATTATGGTTTACAATATTATTTTCAGTAGTTGTTTGTTCTTTTAAAGGGTTATTTTTTTCAGCGCCTTCTTGCATTTGTTGAAGGCGTCTCTTCATATTCCGTAGCCAGCTCAAATATATCACTCTTTTCATATCAATCATTTCATTTTAACAGGTTACTAGTAGGTAAATCAAACAGTTCTATGTACTTTCTGTATAAAATGATGATTTGTAACCCTTTGTAACAATAATACAAAAAAGCTTTTGCTACAAGCTTAACGAGCCTTGTGCAAAAGCTTTTTATAATGGATATATTTTCAACTTACGCTTGGAATGCTTCCCCGACTTTTCGATCATCTTCCACTACAAGGATTCCTTTTGCATCTGGAGCATCTTGCAGATCGAGTTCTTTAGCAGAACAGATCATACCTGACGAAGCCACACCGCGAAGTTCCGCATCACGAATGATCATACCTGAAGGCATTACAGCGCCTACTTTTGCGACAACTACTTTTTGTCCAGCTTCCACATTAGGCGCGCCACAAACGATTTGTAGCATCTCCTCCCCTACGTCTACTTGGCATATGTTCAATTTATCTGCATTTGGATGCTTCTCTTTTTCAGTCACATAGCCTATAACGAATTTAGGAGTGAAGTCTAATTCTAATTTCAAATCGATGTCATTTTTCTTTAATGCTTGTTGTATTTGTTCGCCAAGCTCTTCAGTCAGTTCTACTTGTCCTACTGCTGAAATTGTGAAATAGCTAGATGCTTCAAATAAATTGAACGCTACTACAGTTCCTGTCTTCTCGTCTTTGATTAACGTAACATTATTTGTTCTTTCAGTAGTAAGTGCTGTCGGTCTTTCTGTTGTAAGTTGAACGAACAATACATCGCCAACACCTTCTGGATTATAAAATATATTCATTTTTTCTTATCCCTTCTTGCCAATCTATTTTTTGCCATAATGAAAATAGGTTCAAGTTTACCATCTTCATAAATGAAAGACAGTGACGTAACAGGTACAGCACCTGTTGTGAAAAATTGCATAGCCATTTGTGCCACGACGTCATATCCCGTCTCATTCCGGATATCTCCGATAATTAACACATCTTGATGAGGAACAGAAACGACCATATGACCTTCAATCTTTTGTTCCATTTCTTTCATAAATGGCTGATTCAATATTCTGCTCGCATCATAGCCATCGTTGTTGTTGATGAAGTAGAAGATATTATCCGATACGACATCCTGCTTATAAGCCGTCGGCAACGTCTTCACTCTAAACATGGCGACCTCTTGTATTTCCTGTTCTGTCATCTGCAGATCGGAAAGCATTCCTTGATCGATCAAGCGATAGGTGTTCCCTAAATCCAGCGCGTAGAAAATCCGTGTTTCAGCTGTATGGTCTTTCGTTAAGAATGCTTGTCCAGCAGAACTTTCCGTTGGGAATGAAGTCGAACGGATGACAGGATAAATTGTATTTTCTCCTGCAAATCCTTTTGCTTGTTCTCGCTCCATTGCGCGAAACGTTTCTTGGACGGTATACACCACTTCATCAATTGCACGTTCTTTTTTTTGCTCATATTTAGATAAAATTTCAGGTAATGAAATATCCATACCTTTATGAAGAGTATGGTGGACAATCCGCAATTTGTCTGCCTGTCGGTCAAATTGCCAATCAAAGTTCTCTTTAGGTAAGCGCTTCTTTAGTTCTTCTACCAAATCTTCAGCTTCCATTCGTTAACCCTCTCCTTCACTACTCTTATAATATTTACCGATCGTCATGCTGAACCGAACGAGCAATTTCCATCATCTTTCCTAAGTAGGCATCGGTATTCGCTTCATTCGTCACGGTTTCCACTTTCGCTCCGCCTACGTTTGCAATTAGCTCTACTTGCTTCTCACCTTTTTGAATCACCGCAACAAAACCAAAAGCATCATCTTTTGAGAATGTTTGTGCACCTACTAAATGATCCGGTTCATCCGTCAATAGTACGTCATAATACACTTGACTATTTTTCTTTTCATTCGGATTAACTGTAAGATAAAATGAATCATTTCGCTTAGTTAACACAATCTTTTGTGAAATAGATTCTTTATCTATTCGTAGAGTTGGCGGTTTATAGAAATCAATATCGCCCACTGTTTGGTTCGTTTTTTTGCTATTTAATTCAAATGCTTTTTTCGCTGAAACAAATGCATCATCAGTACGGACTTCCACTTTCTGATTACATCCTACCAATACGACAGCTAGTAGCAACAGCAAGAAAACCTTTCCACTTCGCAACATTCAGGTTCCCCCCTTCTCTACCTTCGTTCAATTTTCTATCAGTCCTATTCTAATCGCACCCCGTCGCTATTGCAATCGTCAGCTCTGTAGCGACTTGCTATACAGCAGCTGGCCGATCAATAATTGCATGATATGTTCAAATAACGCGTCTCTTGGTACGAGTTGTGCCGTCAACATTCCCATCGCGCCTTCCGCCATGCGAACATTTTGCTTTTTAAAATAGGCATCTACCACTTCACCTAATTCTTTACCCCGGTGAATTTCATCGGCTAACTCTTCAGGTAAAGGGATTTGCGCCCCAGCTGCAGTAAATGTTTTGCCTTCTGGTGTGGTGAGGGCGCCCCAATTGCAGAGATACATCGTGTCCCCCATCATATGGACACCCCCCTCTAACCCAATACCGTAAGCATCTTTTGCTGTAGCGATGGAACGATTGATTGCGCCTTGCCGTGTTTCCTTTGCACTCATCGGCTGAGCGCTGACGCTTGACGGAACAGATGCGGAAGTAATGGTGCTGTTTTCTAGAAAGCGCTTGACGATTTGAACTACTGCACGCTTTTTCGCCTGATTTTCAGAACCAAGAACAAATTTCATTCAACCGCCCCATTTCTCGTTGTTTAGCAGTTTTGTTTAATCGTTTCTACGGTAGTTTTATCGCACGCTTTTACTAACTTTGTAATTAATTCCTTCGCTGCTGCATAATCATCTGTGTGGATAATGGAAGCCGCTGTATGGATGTAGCGAGAACAAATACCGATGACTGCACTTGGTACCCCTTCATTCGCAACATGTACTTGCCCTGCATCCGTACCGCCTTGGGATACAAAGTATTGATACGGTATATTGTGAGTTTCAGCAGTGTCCAAAATGAATTCGCGCATACCACGGTGTGTCACCATCGAGCGGTCCATAATGCGCAACAACGTGCCTTGGCCCAACTGACCGAATTCGTTTTTATTGCCGCTTGCATCATTTGCGGGACTGGCATCGAGTGCGAAGAATAAGTCGGGATCAATCATGCGCGCTGCCGTTTGTGCACCCCGTAAGCCGACTTCTTCCATGACTGTTGCGCCTGAATACAATGTGTTCGGCAACGTTTCATTTTTCACTTCTTGCAACAGTTCTATGGCAAGACCGCAACCATATCGGTTATCCCATGCTTTGGCCATAATCTTTTTCGGGTTAGCCATCGGTGTGAACGGACAAATCGGCAAGATCTGCTGACCAGGACGAATACCGAAACTTTCAGCATCTGCTTTGTCATCCGCACCGACATCAATCAGCATGTTTTTGATATCCATTGGTTTGCTACGTTCTGCGTCACTCAGCAAATGCGGCGGAATAGAGCCGATCACGCCCGGAATTTCTGCATTCTCCGTAATGATCTGGACTCGTTGTGCTAGTAATACTTGATTCCACCAGCCACCTAACGGCTGAAAACGAAGCATCCCGTTATCCGTAATACCTGTTACCATGAAGCCAACTTCATCCATATGTCCAGCAACCATAATTTTCGGCTGGTCTTCTTGTCCATGTCGAACACCAAACACGCCACCTAGACCGTCTTGAATCAGCTCATCTGCGTTCTGTGCTAACTGCTCACGCATAAAAGCCCGGACACGGTATTCATTACCTGGTGCGCCCGGAAGTTCAGTCAATGTACGAAATAATTCCACTGTTTCTTTTTTCATCTAAATCCCTCACTTTTTTATTGTCTATGTGTATTATATCCACATACCAAACAGATGAATACTAATTAGGTTACGAATTCGCTTTACACAAAAGTGCCATATTCTACCGATTAATGAAGTGGGAAATACTTTAGAATCGCCATGCACTTTTAAACTATGTTACACTATAAGAAAAGATTTGCGAAGGAGGCTGCAATTAGCCATGAGAGTAAAAGACTTTTTAGCTGGAATTTTAACTGGAGTTGCTGCAGGCGTAGTAGTGAATGAGGCATTTAATCGTTACAATGAGGAAGTACCTGCTGACAACGTATTGAAAAAAGTAAAAGATGCATTTACAGAAGAAGGACCAATCGACGGTTCTTGGATCGTTATGAAACCAGAACCTTACACAAACCACGTAATTTCTATGGACGTTTACCGTGGTGGCGTTTCCCGCATGAAAGACGGCAAGCTAGAGCAATTTGAATTCGCAGCAGATGCGAAAACAGGCACTGTCGTAGAGTTAGTTCGTCAGTAATCCATAATCAAATATACGTAAAGAGGCCATCGCGAGAAGTATCTATTTCTTGCGATGGCCTCTTTTTGCGTAAGAAAGTTCAGAGTATCACCAAGTTACCGGTCTTCTCTATTTTAAAAAGGACTTCTCCATACAGAAAAAGACAAACCCCTCGTAAAAAGGGATTTGTCTTTAGCACTTAATTTTTAACATTACATAAACGTTCCACAATTGAATGATAAAATCAGTTGATTGTAAGTGGAAGGCAGCGACTCCTAGTGGATTAGCTCAAGCCAAGCCCATGGGAAAGCGTCCGCCTGGAACGTCGATTAACTGCGCTCCCCCCACATTCAATCACTTGAACTTGCAATGGATCTTGTTCTTATCTCTCATCGCGTACGAGGCAAGCTATCCACAATTGTCTTGCCATCTTCACTAAACTTCGCCATGCGATACACCGCATCATGATAGAAAATAAATCCATAATCATTTGGAAGCGCTTCCTTCATCAAGCGCTCTTTTGCAAAAATCGAGTCCATCGGATAGTCATCATACGCTAGCACCCATAAAGGATTCGTATGCGCATGCGTCGGCATAATATCCGCCATATGAATCAACGTCTCGCCATCCTGCTCTAGCTTAATCACACAATGACCGTTACTATGACCGCCTGTATGAATCATTTTAATACCTGGCACCACTTCAAGCTCTTCGTCAAACGTCGTAACTTGATCTTGAATCGGCTCCCAGTTTTCTTTCCAATACGTATTACGTGAGCGAATATTTGGTTCTCTCATTTCATCCCATTCGACTTGTGAAGTATAGATTTTGGCATTCTTAAATACCGATACAAGCTGATCACCTTCCCACTGCGTCAAACCTGCCGCGTGGTCATTATGGAGGTGGGTCATTAACACGACATCGATATCGTCCGGCGTCATACCGAGTTCTTCCAGGCTTTCTTCTACACGCGTTTCCGCACGTACACCTAGGTTACGCTTTTTCTTGTCATCCAATTTACCCTTGCCAATACCAGAATCAATTAAGTAGTTTTTATTTTGATATTGAATAAGGATTGGGTCTGTTCGTAGTTCAATCAAATTGTTTTCATCTGCTTCATAGCGTCTTGACCAGAGAGCCTTCGGAACGACACCGAACATCGCACCGCCGTCTAGAAAGTTCACGCCACCGTCAAGCCATGTTAGTTTCATATCATGAAAAGTTAATTGATCCAAAATAATTCCTCCCTACATTCCTTTAGTAATTGTCGTATGGACATTGTACTTTTCCACGGAACCCTTGGAGATCCAGCGGAAAAGTACAACGTCCAACAGTTTTTCATTTCTAATCTATCAGAATTAGCTCTGATATTGTGCTTCCAAACGATAAATCGGATGACCTTTACTTGAAAATTTTTCCTCGTATTCGGTTAACACATTATCTTCTGGCATATTTGCATGTAAATCGAGTGAAACGGATCGTAATTTCATACCATAGTCCGTCATCGAGACAAGAGAATATTCAAATAGCGAACGATTATCCGTCTTAAAGTGAATTTCTCCATTCGTCTTCAAAACACCTTCATATTTCGCTAAAAAGTTTGGATGTGTCAAACGACGTTTTTCATGGCGGTCTTTTGGCCACGGATCAGAAAAGTTTAAATAGACGCGGCTAATTTCTGATCCTACGAAAAGAGATTCTAGTTCTTCTCCATTGACACGCATCAACCGAAGATTAGAAGGTTTTTTCGCTTCAATCGCTTTCTCTAACGCGGATACGATTACATTATCGAAGTGTTCGATACCTATATAGTTAATCTCTGGATTAGCCAGTGCCATGCCAATAATAAATTGACCTTTACCTGTACCTACTTCAATATGGATTGGCGCATCGTTTCCAAACTCTTCCGTCCAGCGACCTTTTTTGCCTTCCGGATCCAAAATCAATACATCCGGGTGCTCTGCCATGAAATCTTTCGCCCAAGGCTTATTTCGTAAACGCATAATCAGTACACTCTCTCTTTTTCTATAATTTCTATTCTATTACTCTTCCGTGATCTCTTCCGCGTCAAACAACCGACTCATCGCTGTAGTCTGTGCGTGATCTAAAATCGCTTGCGCGGCTTTAAATTGCGTATGCTTCATAGGACTTGGATTATTGCATAACTTGGCCAGCCACTGTTCATACGTTTTGCGGTCAACTGTTGTAATTTCAAACAGAGTCCCAGGATAATCAATATAGCCATTTCTAGAAACAATCAACTTCTTGATCGGCATTTCCACTTTCGCCGCTCTAAAAAATGATGAAACTACTTTCTCCATCCTACTGAGCGCAATCGTAGGGTTCAGCACTTTCACTTCTTCTTCACCAAACTTCTTTGACCAAAACCTTTCGCCACTACCTATGTACGCAGCCATTCTTTCATCTTCAAGCACTGTAATGCAATAGCATGTAGTAGGGGCCAACAAGATGATATCTAACTCGACAGGTGCCTTATTGACTTTGACGATTGGATAATAAAATAACAAAAAGCTATCGGGTAAACGAAGTGTTAATTGCTTCAATAATGGATCAGAGAAATACCGTGGATCTACACGTGACCGGTCATACAATGTAGAACTCGCCCACTTTAACTGGAATTTAAATAATTGATCGCGATAAACTTTCTTTAACTGTTCGATCGTTGTAGGTTGACTAGCTATCGAAGCCTGGAAATCCTTGTCATCCTCTTGGGCTTCTACTTCTTCATCTGAAATAGTAGACTCATGTGTCCATTCTACATCTGTTTGTTTACGCCATTTCTTGAATAACGCTGTATACCATTTCGAAGGCTCTTGAACCTCTTCAGAAAAAGTAGCCGCTTGCTCCGCATACAAATCAACGCCGTGCTCCCATTGATTTTTAATGCGTTTCCACTGATAGCGCTTCAGACGGATGAATTGTGTCGGATAACGAGTTAAGTCATTTTCGTATCGGGAAATATAGTCCGCGAGTTTAACTAGCTGGGCCATTTGCTTCTCTTTCCTTATAATCGCCAGCTACTACTAACTTCGGAATTTGCGCCTCAAATGCTGTTTGTAACTTTCTCGTCAACGCCCCAGGAACTCCTTGTCCAATAGGTTGTTGGTCTATAGTCACAACCGGTGTAATTTCAGCATTTGTCGACGTATAGAAAAACTCATCCATACGTAAAGCTTGAGACAGTGTAAATTCTTCTTCTTTCATAGGAATAGCTAGACTCTCTGCTATTTGCAAAACGACACGACGCGTAATTCCGTTCAGAATGAAATGATTGGCAGGATGTGTATATAGAATACCGTCCTTTATACCAAATACATTGGAAGATGAACCTTCACGCACCAACCCGTCTCGTACAAATAATGCTTCCTGACATCCATGATCAAATGCTTCTTGTTTCGCCATGACATTGCCAAGCAGGTTCAAACTCTTTATATCACAACGAAGCCAACGCATATCTTCAACAGACTTCATAGCAGCACCTTGTTGAAGGATTTCCAACGGACGTGCATTTTCAACTGCATAGCCAATCATGACAGGGACACTGTCTTCTGGAAAATGATGTGCACGTGGCGCCACACCGCGTGTAACTTGTATGTAAATATGTCCAACAGATATTTGATTATCAGACTGAAGCTTTTGCACGATTTCGAGTAACTCATCGATTGTATACGACAGGCGCAGACGAATTTTTTCAGCACTCTCAAGTAATCTCTCCAAATGTTCTTTCGCCGTGTACAATGCGCCATCATATACTTTAATGACTTCATAGACTCCGTCGCCAAATACATAGCCACGATCATTCACGGATACATTCATTTGATCTTCTGTTAGGAATTCCCCATCTTTGAAATAGATCACACAACCGCCACCCCTTCTTTTATGAAACTTCAAGCCAAATTACCGCCAGTTTCCTCTTTTTCTATTTTCACATGTTTGTCGAATAAAATCAATTACACCTTATATAGAGGAAAAAGCATTTTTCTAGTTAACTCGAATTATTCGCTAGCTTGGTAACTTAAAATCTATTTATTCTAATTTATTCAAAAATGTAAGCGAAAATATGTGCGCTTTCACATAAAATACGTTATACTACTATTGTCAGAATCATTTACTTACTATTCTGGCATAGCTGAATATAAGGAGCAGATCAGGAAAGGTACTATCAAAGAATACCCCAACAGTCTTCTTTTGTAATGTTGGCGTGAAAATATGAAGATGAAGGAGTGGTTTCTTAGATGAACCCAGCTACCGATCGCATGTTAATTCGTATCAAAGATGTCTATCTGTTCATTCGAGACAACGGAAAAGTAACAACGGAGGACGTGGCGGATGAATTCAACATTTCAGCCCGCACTGCCCAACGTGACTTAAACGTTCTGGAGTACAATGAATTGATTAAGAGCTCAGTCCGCGGCGAATGGACCACGACGTCCAAGAAAGTGAAATTATCTTCCTGATCTAAACTCCTATATACACGTGTACAACGCAAAAAAGGCTGACGCTTTTGCATCAGCCTTTTTGCTTGGAACGATCTATTTCTTTTAATTGTAGCAATTCTTCTTCGGTTAACTCACGGTATTCCCCTAATTCCAAATCAGGATCCAATTCAAGTGGCCCCATCGTTAAACGCTTCAGATACACCACTTTTTTTCCTACCGCTTCAAACATTCGCTTCACTTGGTGAAACTTTCCTTCTGTGATTGTTAATTCAATCTCCGACTCTTCCGCAGAATGCAAAATGTGTAAAACACCAGGCTTTGTTTCATAAGCATCGTCTAAAATGACACCGCGCGCAAAAGCCTCAGTATCTTCTTCCGTTACCACTCCAGCCACTTTTGCATAATACGTTTTCGGCACTTCTTTTTTGGGTGACAATAGATTATGTGCAAGCTTCCCATCATTCGTCAGCAACAATAATCCTTCTGTGTCTTTATCCAAACGTCCTACCGGAAACGGTGCGAAATGCCGCTCTTCACTTCCAAGCAAATCCACGACAGTTTGATCTCGATTGTCTTCCGTCGCGGATAACACACCAGGCGGTTTATGCATCATCAAGTAGATAAACTCTCTATAGATGACCTCTTCACCTAGCAATGAAATCGCATCGCTATCCGGATCCACATGCTTTGCAGGATCTTTTTCCACTGCCCCATTCACCCGGATCATTCCCTTTTTCAGTAACTGTCGCACTTCTTTACGTGAACCATACCCTGTATTCGATAATAATTTATCTAATCTCATATATTAGCCTCCTAACCCGATACGTCTCATCATACGTGTCAGACGATCTCCGAATAATTGTTGGGCAAGACCTGATTTGAAAGCCAAGAACCCGTAAATCACCATACCGACGCCTGCACCAATCATGACATACAACAAAGCTTGCCAACGTCCTACTGGAATGTGTGCCATGTTTAACCCTTTATTTGTGAACCAAACGCCCGCAAACATCACCGCGTTGAAACCTAAAATTAAGAACAAGCGTCTGATGACCATTTCAGATTTATAATTCAGTGCTTTCTTAATGACAAATAAGTTGATAGCTACCGCTACCGAATAGCCAATGGCGGTTGCGATGATCGCACCGTTCACTTCAAACAGTTTAATCAGTGGAATGTTAATGAGCATCTTGACAAGCAATCCGAGCAACGAAGTGAACACGATCCATTTATGATGATCGATTCCTTGCAAAATTGCAGCCGTTACAGTGAACATCGCAAATAAAATAGCAACCGGTGCGTAGGAAGCTAAGACGCTCGCTCCTGCCACATCATACTCATATAAGAATTGATAGACTTCATCGTTTAAGACAATTAATCCAATCACCATAGGAATCGTCAAGAACAGCATGATCTGATACGTCTGATCAAGTGAACGTGTAATGCCCTTCTGATTGTTAGATGTATAATCTTTCGTGATAATGGAAATCAACGCCATAGAAAATCCTGTCGCGACCATTACGGGAATCATCACGATCTTATGTGTTAAAAAGTTCAGCTTTGTTAAGTATAAATCGGAGACACTAGAAAGTCCGATCGATTTCATAGCGCCGTTGAAGGTGATCATGTCGACGAATTGATAGATCGGATTAATGGTTCCGACCAATACAAACGGCAATACATACGCAAGAACCTCGGTATATATTTGTTTCAATGACACTGAACTCGCTGGTGGACTATTCGATAACAAATAATTGAATTCATCCTGATACTTTTTCCAATAATAGTAGAGACTCCATAAACCAGCAAGCGCGCCAATAAATGCAGCAAACACGGCAAACTGTACAGCGATTTTCGGTGATAGATCCAGTACATTGACGACCACAAATGCGCCAACTAGCACCACAATGATCCGCACGATCTGTTCAATTAATTGAGAAACAGAAGTGGGTTCGAACTTTTGATACCCTTGCAAAAATCCACGGGCAATACTTAATAATGGTACTGCCAGCAAAGCAAAACTGACCCAGCGAATAACAGTAGCAATATCTTGAACTGTAAAAATCTGTTCCTCATCCTTGATCACGAGTTCCGCAATCGGAGTTGCTAGGAAGAACAATGCAAGAAATGACAGCAAGCCTGTTAAAGACATGATGACCATACCCGATTTCATCAACTTCCGACCGGTTGCATAATCCCCTAACGCATTGTATTTAGAGACAAACTTCGATATGGCGAGTGGAGCTCCTGATACTGCGACCGCCAGCGCTAGATTATACGGTATGTATGCGTATTGATAGAGACCGACACTCTTTTCTCCAACGATTGCATAGAACGGAATGACATAGAGTAAGCCGAGTGCTTTCGATAAAAATAAGCCAATCGTTAAAATGGCCGTGCCTTTCAATAAATTTGATGCCATAATTGATTCCTTCCATTCCTTAAGAGATTCTTGTATAGTTTACCCCTCGACACGCATTTGCACAATCTTTATCTAAAGTCCAATTCAAAAAGCAACCATGCCCATATGGTGTATAATGAGAGATAAAATGAAACGAAAGAGTGGTTCTACAATGTATGATGTAATCGTAATTGGCGGCGGACCTTCAGGGTTAATGGCCTCCATTGCTGCAGCCGAACAAAAAAAGCGCGTTCTATTGATTGAAAAAGGACGGAAACTAGGCAATAAACTAGCCATTTCAGGCGGCGGTCGCTGCAACGTCACCAATCAACTTTCACAAGAAGAAATCATTAAACATATTCCAGGTAACGGAAAGTTTTTATATGGACCGTTCTCTGTCTTTAACAACCAGGATATCATCGACTACTTCGAAGGCCTTGGCGTTCCTTTAAAAGAAGAAGATCACGGACGAATGTTTCCCGTTTCCAATAAATCAAAAGATGTCGTCAACGCCCTATTGAATCAGATGGATGAACTAGGCGTGGAAATACGTCTGGAAAGCCGTGTACAGAAATTAGTAATGGATGACGAAAAGATTCTCGGTGTTCGGCTAGAAGACGGCGAAGAAATACGCGCTCAAGCAGTAGTCGTTGCCGTCGGAGGCAAAGCCGTCCCACAGACAGGAAGCACAGGAGACGGTTACCCCTGGGCTGAACGAGCAGGTCATACCGTAACAACACTATACCCGACAGAAGTTCCATTGCTGTCGCGCGAGCCATTTATTGTGTCAAAAGATTTACAAGGCCTTGCATTACGTGACGTCAAAGTATCTGTATTGAATAAAAAAGGAAAAACACTCGTGACACATCAAATGGACATGCTCTTCACCCACTTCGGATTAAGCGGTCCTGCGATATTACGCTGTAGTCAATTTGTCGTCAAAGAGCAAATGAAGAACGGCAAGCAACCCGTCTTACTGCAAATTGATTCGGTACCTGATCAACACGAAGAACAATTGACACAGACCATCGCAAAAATTTTAAAAGATGAACCGAAAAAACAAGTGAAAACTTCATTGAAAGGTCTCGTGCCTGAACGGTGGTTATTATTTTTATTGAAGAAAGCAGAAATCAATGAAACTGAAATCGGCATAGATATTAAGCGCGAGGCAATCCGGACACTCGCAAAACTCCTGAAGGCATTCCCTGTACACATTACAGGCACGCAACCGATCGAGAAAGCATTCGTTACAGGCGGCGGCGTTTCAGTAAAAGAAGTGGAGCCAAAGACAATGGCTTCACGCAAGAAAGCTGGATTGTTTTTCTGTGGAGAAATTTTGGACATCCACGGATACACAGGCGGCTATAATATTACCGCCGCTCTTGTCACAGGTCGTCTAGCCGGAATGAATGCTGGATTAATGGGATGACTTTGAGTTGTCTTATGAGCGGTTGGATGGTTGTATAGAGTGGATGGCTTGTCGGATAGAGCGCTTGGCCTGTTCGATTGAGCGGTTAGCGTCACACATTGAGCGCTTAGCCCGTCTGATTGAGCGGATAGCGCGACGCATTGAGCGCTTGGCCCGTCTGATTGAGCGGTTAGCATGACTGATTGAGCGCTCGGCCCGTCCGATTGAGCGGATGGCAGACGCATTGAGCGCTTGGCCCGTCAGTCCAATTGAGCGGACAGCCTAACACATTGAGCACTCAGCCCGTCCAATTGAGCGACTAGCCTAACACATTGAGCACTAACCCCATCCAACAGAGCGGCCAACGTTACACAGAAAGCACCCGCCCCATCCAACAGAACGCAAACCCCAATCATACGATCACCACCAAAAAAGCCGGTCGGAGAAAATAATTCTCCAACCGGCTTTCTACATTTCATTAACCCGCTACAATATTGACAAGGCGTCCTGGAATCGCAATAATCTTCTTCAATTCCTTGCCTTCCATCCATTGTTTCACGTCTTCGTTCGCCAAAGCTACTTGCTCCAACTCTTCTTTCGAACAATCTTTATCTACAGTAATTTTCGCGCGAATCTTACCGTTGATCTGTACCGCCACTTCGACTGTGTCATCCGATAATTTAGTTTCATCGAACGTCGGCCACTGTGCATAGGCAATCGTGTCTGTGTGACCTAGTTTCGACCACAGTTCTTCTGCCAAGTGAGGCGTGATAGGTGAAATTAATAGAAGGAATCCTTCGATGTATGCTTTCGGCAACTTCTCTACTTTATAGCTTTCATTGATGAACACCATCAATTGAGAAATCGCTGTGTTATTACGCATAGCTTCAAAATCTTCCGTTACTTTCTTGACCGTCTGATTATAGACTTTCTCAAGAGGCCCACCTGTTTCATCCGTCAATTTATCTGTCAATGTATCGTCTTCATTGACGAGTAGACGCCAAATGCGGTCAAGGAAACGACGAGATCCGTCTAGACCGTTCGTTGACCATTCTTTCGATGCGTCAAGTGGTCCCATGAACATTTCATAAATACGCAATGTGTCTGCACCGTGTGAATGAACGATATCATCCGGATTGATGACGTTACCTAGCGACTTAGACATTTTCACATGCCCTTCGCCTAAGATCATTCCTTGGTTAAAGAGCTTTTGGAATGGCTCTTTCGTTTGTACTACGCCGATATCGTACAAGACTTTATGCCAGAAGCGAGCGTACAATAAATGCAGAACTGCGTGCTCCGCTCCGCCGACGTAAATATCAACCGGCAACCAACGTTCAGCCAATTTCGGATCAATGATCATGTCATCATTATTTGGATCGATATAACGCAAGTAATACCAGCAGCTTCCTGCCCATTGTGGCATCGTATTCGTTTCACGACGACCTTTCATACCCGTTTCCGGATCGACTACATTGACCCACTCCGTAATATTGGCAAGTGGTGATTCACCTGTTCCACTCGGCTTGATATTATCTGTTACCGGCAACATCAATGGCAATTCCGATTCGTCAACAGTAGTCATCGTGCCATCTTCCCAATGAATGACAGGAATCGGCTCGCCCCAATAACGTTGACGGGAGAATAACCAGTCGCGCAGACGATACGTGATTTTGCGTTCGCCCGTGCCATTCTCTTCAAACCACTCAATAGATTTCGTAATAGCTTCTTCTTTGCCTAAACCATTCAAGAAGTCCGAGTTGATGTGCTCGCCTTCTCCAGCGTATGCTTCTTCTTCAATGTTTCCGCCTGCAACCACTTCCACAATCGGTAAATCGAATTTTTTCGCAAATTCATAGTCGCGCTCATCATGTGCAGGAACTGCCATGATCGCACCTGTACCATACGTAGCCAATACGTAATCCGCGATCCAAATCGGCATTTTTTCTCCGCTCGCTGGGTTGATGGCATACGCTCCAGTAAATACGCCGGACTTATCTTTCGCCAAGTCTGTACGCTCAAGATCGCTCTTAGATTTTACTGACTCTATATATTTCTCCACCGCTTCACGCCGTGCATCAGTAGTAATCGCGCTGACCAATTTATGTTCAGGAGCCAACACGGCATACGTCGCACCGAAAATCGTATCCGGGCGTGTAGTGAATGCTTCGAATGAATGCTCTGTGTCTGCAATTTCAAATTTCAATTGGGCACCTTCAGAACGTCCGATCCAGTTACGTTGCATGTCTTTTAGGCTTTCAGGCCAATCCAAATCATCCAAGTCTTCTAACAGACGATCTGCATATTCTGTAATACGCAAAACCCATTGGCGCATCGGGCGACGTTCAACTGGGTGATTTCCACGCTCGGACAAACCGTCGATGACTTCTTCGTTCGCCAGTACTGTTCCTAATGCCGGGCACCAGTTGACAGCGACTTCATCGATATACGCAAGACCACGCTTATACAGTTGAATGAAAATCCACTGTGTCCATTTGTAATAGCTTGGATCTGTTGTATTGATTTCACGAGACCAATCATACGAAAACCCGAGATCTTGCATTTGGCGTTTAAATGTTGCGATGTTCTTCGCTGTAAATTCTGCCGGATCATTCCCTGTATCAATCGCATACTGCTCAGCAGGCAATCCGAACGCATCCCATCCCATTGGATGCAGTACGTTATATCCTTGCTTACGTTTGAATGCACTTAAAATATCTGTTGCGATATAGCCAAGTGGGTGTCCAACGTGCAAACCTGCGCCTGACGGATATGGGAACATATCCAACGCATAAAACTTAGGCTTGGAAGGATCGTCTGTCATTTTGTATGTATCATGATCTTTCCAATACTTTTGCCATTTCTCTTCAATTTGCGTGTGTTTATAACTCATGTCAAAAATTCCTCCAATGTAGTCTAATTTCTGTTTCTTGCATTGGCGCGTACAGATAAAAAAAGACTCCCGTCCCTCTATAAAGGGACGAGAGTCTATATAGTTTCCCGCGGTACCACCCAAATTGACGGATTACACCGTCCAACTTGATTCCTTAACGCGGAGTACGGTATTAGTTACAAGTATTCACCAATACAGGCTCAAAGGCGAGTTCGTTCTCCACTCCTACAGACTTGCACTAGCCGTCTGCTCTCTAAAAAGTAGTGTAAGAAGTACTATTCCTCATCATGGCCTTCATTATTTTCTTCAGTTTACCCGAAACACAAGCTGAATACAAGTCTCCTCTGTTGCTTTTTGTCGTATAGTACATATTTTCTGCGATTTGTTGTGTGATATCTCTTCATATTCCGTGGTACAATGTCTGATGTAAAGGAGCTGTACATAATGAATGAAATCAATCTTCCGTTTCCAAGTGAAGGGAAACGGTACCATACATGGTCAAGACATTTGAAAGATACATTCGGTTGCAAAATTGCGAAAGTAGCGCTTGACGCGGGATTTGACTGCCCGAATCGTGACGGAACTGTTGCACATGGTGGCTGTACGTTTTGTAGCGTAGCAGGCTCAGGTGATTTTGCAGGAGATCGCGTAGATGCCATTGAAGTGCAATTTGCTGAAATCAAAGAACGTTC
This sequence comes from Sporosarcina ureae, assembly GCF_002082015.1. Taxonomy (GTDB): domain Bacteria; phylum Bacillota; class Bacilli; order Bacillales_A; family Planococcaceae; genus Sporosarcina; species Sporosarcina ureae_A. The sequence goes on from NZ_CP015109.1 coordinate 686,543, forward strand.
CCAGCGGAAATGGAAAGATGCGAAATATATGGCTTATTTCCAAGCCTATACGAATACCCACGCCCCTCTTCCTGTTCTAAAAGAGAAGTTTGAAGCAGCATTAGCGCAAGAAGGCGTGGTAGCCTTATCAATCGCGACACGTCCTGACTGCCTACCGGATGACGTAGTAGAGTATTTAGCCGAACTCAATGAACGCACCTATCTATGGGTTGAACTCGGCTTGCAGACTGTCCATGAATCTACCGCAAAACTCGTCAACCGTGCACATGACTTCGAATGCTATAAAGAAGGCGTCGACAAGTTACGTAAACACAATATTAATATTTGTAGCCATATCATCAACGGCTTACCTGGGGAGACCGAGGAAATGATGATGGAAACCGCTCAGGCAGTTGCCCAGCTCGATGTCCAAGGTATCAAAATTCATTTACTGCATTTATTAAAGGGAACACCTATGGTAAAACAATACGAAAAAGGCAAACTCGAATTTTTAACGAAGGAAGCGTACATCAATCTGGTCGTCGATCAACTGGAAATTATGCCTCCCGAAATGATTGTCCACCGTATCACAGGTGATGGCCCTATCGATTTATTAATTGGACCGATGTGGAGCGTGACGAAATGGGAAGTCCTGAATGGAATTGATCAGGAACTGGAAAGACGTAATAGCTGGCAAGGAAAAAACATCTGCAAGAGGTGAAATAAGGTGGCAAACATATTGCTACATCGCGTACTGCCGATAGCGAAACGGCTCATTACCGAACGTGTACAGCCTGGAGATACAGTCGTCGATGCGACCGCTGGTAACGGCAATGACACACTGTTCTTAGCTGATTTAGTCGGTGACGAAGGACGCGTTTTCGCATTTGATATTCAGCAACAAGCACTGAATACAACCAAGCAACATCTTGGTGAGCTAGCTGATCGCGCTACACTCATTCATGATAGCCATGCGAATGTCCGCCAATACGTAGAGGGCGAGATTAGCGGCGCTATGTTCAACTTAGGCTATTTACCTTACAGTGATAATCCCAGTATCATCACAACTCCTTCTTCCACGATCGCTGCACTCGATTCGTTACTAGGTTTGCTAAAAAAATCTGGCATTATCACGATTACTGTATACGACGGACATGAAGGCGGAGCGGAAGAACGCGATGCACTGCTTGATTATGTCTCGAAATTACACCAAGGTGATGTGCATGCGATCCGCTATGAATTGCTAAATCAAAGAAGAAACCCTCCATTCTTACTTGCACTGGAGAAAATGAAAGATTTTACAAAAGTGCGTACAGTAGAAGCTGGAGAATCATAAAACCCGTTGCCACAGTAGATTGTGGCAACGGGTTTTATTCAATCAAATTTACGTATATCTGCGATCGGGTCGATTTTCAGGAAGTCCACTTCGTTGACAAATCGCACGAGTTTTTCTGCGGTTTCAAAGGCAGAACTTAACTGACCTTCTCTTTTATACGCCTCGAATCTTCTCAAGTGTGGAAATTGCTGTTCAGTTGATGAACGAATCGTCTCTTGCATCCCTGTATCGATAATGCCTGGCGCAATCGATACAATGCCGGTTGGATACTCCGCCGCTTTCTGCTCCTGTGCAACAACACGTGAAAACTGATCAAGTCCAGCCTTTGTTGTACAATAAATCCCCCATCCTTCATACGCACTGCGTCCTGCTCCGGAAGAGATATTCATAATCTTTTTCGAGCCCTTGAAATCTTTCAAAACATCGATAAATGTATTCATTAAATGAATTGGTGCCGTTAAATTCACTTGAATTGCTTGCTCTACTTTTTGCGCTTCCAATGCACCTACTAAACTAATGGGTTCAACCATACCCGCGTTATTGATTAATGTGAAAGAACTCGCTTCATCCATATGTTGACTGACGATTCCTTCAAGAATGGCAGTCGCTTTCTCATAGTCTGTGAGATCTACTTCATACATCGTATGTAGTTGATCTGGATTCGTTCGTGCCATACCGTACACCATTGCACCCATTTCTTGAAATTGACTCAGTAATTGTTGACCTACTCCTTTTGAAGCGCCTGTAATGATGATAATATCCATATGTCTTTGCTCCTTTTCTATACGAATCAATTCATTCGTAATCCTATGTATGTTGTTGCACCTTCTGCCGTCTTATTCGGTAATTCGAAAAACAATATCCAGCAATACACTGCAATCGCCACTATAATGACGGTCAATAAAATCGCTTGACGTTTTTTCATTCCCTCACGTCCCTCATCTATTGTTCAACTCTTTTCATTCCACTATATCATAGCAAACGAGATCGCCACTCCAATTTCATTGAATGACGAACCCGATCATTACATTTACGTGTAGGAAACAAATTTTTGTGCTCCACCATTTTTAATACGAAGTAAATCTGCCAGTGTCTTCACACCATGACGATCGAGTTTTCTTAGTAACGCCGTGAAGACATGTGCCGTTGTCAACGCATCGCCTAATGCCCGATGTCGTTCGAAAATCTCTGTGCCGAATAGGCGTGCATAGTCTTCCAAATCTTGTTGCTCACTTGTGGGATCCAAATAATTAATTAAATGCATCGTATCAAATGATGTAGGGGTTTGAAATGTACATTTTTGACGGCTTAATTCTTTCTTAATTACCATTTCATCAAAACTGACATGGTGCCCAACCCATCCTGCACTTTTATGTTTTTCAATAAACGCAAAATATTCTTCAATAGCTGGAAGAGGCAGAGGTGCCTGGTCAACTTGTGATTGCTTTATAGTCGTCAACTTGCTAATAATAGGAGGAATATCCCTGGATGGATTCACAAATGTTTGAAATACATGATCCGTAACCTCAAATCCTTCCACTTGTACGGCACCAATCTCAATCATTCGATCGTCCGCCCCAATAGCAAAACCCGTCGTTTCTGTATCGAATACTGTGAAATTCATATCTTGCAGTGGCGTATTTAGCTGAAGCGATTGCTGTAGTTCATACGATAATTTTTTCTTTTTCCAAAACATGAAATCGCCCCCTACTTCTATAGTACATTATGCGCGAACTTTGTACAGGGACCTTTATCCATATTGTCTTAAAGTTTCGACAATAAGTGTGATTGAAGTGCTCTGACTGTATCTAGCGTTGTACGTAATTCATTCAATTCCCACCTTCTAAGCTTACGCAAGTCAATTTCAGTAGAAATTTTCTCACCACGTAAATGTTTCTCCCACGACATGGAAATTCGAATACTTAAAGATATTTCATACGCATGACGAATTTCTTCCGCAAAATCTTTGGTGATTTTTTTCTTCTTCTGCAAGGCTGAAATAATTTCAAGAGGTGTGGCGTTAATAATTCCATTACTGACTCCTAAAATTTGCAAGCAATGATGAAGCGGGAATAAAGCATGTTTCTTAATATCTATTACATCCGCTTTACTACGTCCCCTGAAAATGTTCAAAAAGTTTTGTTGTAATTGTGGTATTGGTTTATCTTTTTCTTGTTGCGCCATATAGTAAATAAACGTAGCTGACTTTTTTAATAGATCGTGGACCATTTCGATAAATCGATCATTGACGGTAGTTTCACCGTAAAGGAATCGGAATGATAGGAAGTTGTAGCCGAGCAAAATCTGTTCAGGTGTAGATTGCAGCGCCCATTGCCGAATGCGTTCATGCCAAACGGCCATTGTGCCGCGCCACTGCGATTCGCTAGCCATCATGAATCCGATACACCTAGTGTAGCCTGCCTGTTCGAGATGAACGACAATTTCATTGCCAAGCAGCTCGAAATAGTCCTCTACTTGCTCAGACTGTTCTCTCGATACGTCTTCATAAACTAGGAAATGATCTTGATCAGTCAGCATAAACTGCTCTCCACGTGCACCGCTGCCCATTTGGTACCAAGCAAATGCAACTGGTGGCGTTCCTTTCCCTTGATCTTCAAGTGACTGCACAGCCAGCATCACGCAATGCTTAGCCAGACGATCATAGAACTTCGTAATGATTTCCAACGTATGGATTGTGGATATTTCATCTTGAATTAAATTGGACAATACATCGTAAATTGCCGCTTTGACGATAGGCAATCTTTCAAATGAAGCTTCTTCTATCGTTTTTAAGATATTCATGGAATTACGATCACGTTTCGTCATTAACGTAGCAAATGTCACGATACCTACAGGCTTCCCCGCTTTAACTACCGGCAAATGCTTAATTCCGTGTTTATAAAATTTAGACAAGGCTTCATAATAATAATCGGTTGCCTTAATCGTATGCGGCTCTTTCGTCATAACATCTTTCGCCTTTAGTCCGATTGGAGAATCGCCACCCGCAATCACTCGTTCGACTAAATCTTTTTCCGTTACAATTCCAAGTAATTTACCCGACGGATCGGTCACGATAATCGAACTGATGGAATGTTGAATCATCAATTTGGCGATCTCTCTTGTTTCTGCTTCCGCATGAATTGTCACCAATGGACTGCTCATGAAATCCTGTACACGTCGGACATACGGTTCACTCTCACCGTACTCGTCAGCCAAACGAACTTGCTCTCCTAATGAAGTATAGACATTCGCCAAACGAATTGACATTTTGCGCAAGACGTAATCCCGCACATGTTGATCGTCCATCCGATGCTTAATCACTTCATAGGGTACTTGGAGACAAACTGAGCCTTCTGCCACGACCATATCCATATGATGTTTATCGAGCGGTCGGGCCATTTCCCCTAAGTAGTAGGCAAAATTGGAAAAGCCAATGATTTCGTTTTCTTGAATGAATTCCAGTGTTACTGAGCTGCCATCTTGTCCTTCTATTTGAACTTCTGCGGATCCTTTTAATACGATGAGCAACCCTTCTTGAGGCGTTTTGAAATAGTTGGATTTCTCCGCTTCTTTATACATTTTCAGCTTGCATTCAAGCAATAACTGATCAAATTCCTTTTCAGACGCACTAATAAACAATGGATTCTTATGGATTTTATCATACCATTCCTGACCCTTGACCATCTTCAGCAATTCAAAACCTCCTAATCGTATGGACCGTCATGAGACTCCACTTCATCGTATTCAAATATACATATCATCCATGCATAGATATTTATGTTCAGTATAACTTCGGCCGGCACTTCCAATGTAAAACCTAGTCTTAGCTATTTTTCAGTTTGTCACTTTAATAAAAAATGGCTCCCTCTTCTATCGTGCTTGTAGAAGAGAGAACCATTAGTTGAATAATTATTAAAGATCAAGCTCTTTGTAGCCAGTTTCTGCTTTGAAACGAACTTCTGCATAAGAAATTTCATCTTTCTCGTGACGCTTAGAGCTAACAAGTGTACCAATCCATGCAGCAAGGAAACCTGCTGGTACGGAGAAGATAGCTGGGTTAGCATATGGGAAGATTGGGTCACCCGTGATAAGAGTAGCTCCCTCAACTGGGTTCATTACGGATGGGCTAATCGCCACAAGAACTAGTGCAACGATTAGGCCTGTCAACATCGAAGCAACAGCGCCTGTCGTGTTAAACTTCTTCCAATAGATTGTTAGTAGAATAGTTGGTACGTTTGCGGATGCAGCAACACAGAATGCAAGTGACACCAAGAACGCAACGTTCAACTTTTCAGATCCTAGTGCAAGAAGAATAGAGAATACACCGATAGCGATGGAAGCCCAACGAGCAGCATTTACCTGTTGTTTCTCTGTTACGTTACCATTTTTGAAGATTTGTCCATAAATATCGTGAGCGATAGCAGATGCACCAGAAAGTACAAGACCAGCAACAACTGCCAAGATTGTCGCGAAAGCAACAGCCGCTACGAAGGATTCAAGTGCGTCTCCTCCAAGAACTCCAGCAAGCATTGGTGCTGCCATGTTCCCTGCAGCGTTTTCTGCGATGATTGCGTCTGATCCAACGAATTTAGCTGCGCCAAATCCAAGGAAGATCGTCAATACATAGAAGATTCCAATAATCCATACAGAATAAATAACGGAAGAACGTGCTGTCTTCGCATCTTTAACTGTAAAGAAACGCATTAAGATGTGTGGAAGACCAGCAGTACCTAATACTAATGCGATTAATACTGAAATAAGGCCGATTGTGTCTGTATAAACAACACCTGAGTGAAGGAATGCTTCACCATGTGGAGTAGCCGTTTTCATTGTCTCGAACATACCGATGAAATTAAAGTTAAACTTCATAAGTACCAAGAAAGAGATCACGATTGTACCCAACATCAATAGAATGGCTTTAACGATTTGTACCCAGCTTGTTGCAGTCATTCCACCAAATAGAACATAGATTAACATCATCGTTCCAACGATTAGAACCGCAATCCAATACTCGATACCGAATAATAATTTAATAAGAGCACCCGCACCCACTAATTGTGCAAGCATATAGAACATTACGATTGTAATCGTATTCAATGCTGCCGCTCCACGTACTTTCTTAGCACCGAAACGAGCACCAATCATATCTGCCATCGTAAACTTACCCAAATTACGTAGTGGTTCAGCTATTAGGAATAAAACAACGAGATAAGCCGTTAACCAACCAATACTGTAGTAGAAACCATCAAATCCGTTTAGTGAAATCGCACCAGCGATCCCTAGGAAAGATGCTGCTGATAAGTAGTCACCAGCGATTGCCATACCATTTTGCCAACCTGTTAATGAACCACCGGCTGTATAGAAATCACTTGCCGTAGTAGTTTGCTTTGCCGCCCAGTATGTAATGTAGAGCGTTAACACGATTACCGCGAAGAATATAACATAGGAAATCCAACTCATGAACACAACCCCCTTATTTTAAAACGTTTTTCTCTATAATCTTGTCTACTTCAACATCAAAGTGTTTTGCTTTGTTCATGTAAATGGAAGTAAATACCCAGACCATAACAAACATGGAGAATGCATAGACCCATGTCCAAGTCATTGCGCCAATGGCAGGTGTTTCTAGAATCTTTGTATAACCTGTTAATAGTGGAAGAATAAAGTACGCTGCGAAGAAGAAAATAACAAAAGGTGTAGCAAAGACCTTTTTCCTTTTTACAAGACCCTTAAAGTCTTCTGTTTGAACGAGCTTTTCATAGTCCAATGTGGATTTCCCACGTGCCACTTGATTAGTCATTGGTTGATCCCCTTTCTATTTTATATAGCGTAGTAAATTAGTTCGTATTCCCCCCATTTCACTGAAACCGCTTTCATCATCAAGCTAAATAGATAATATGTTACAGCGGGTTAGTCGCTCATTTGTTATAGTACACATCTGAATAATAGCAAATGTGTACTAGATTTGCAATACCTTATTTTGAAGATTTGTAAAATTTAATCTACTCAAGGTAAACAAATCTATCTAGACATTAATCTATCAAATAGAAGCGGAAACTACAAGAACTATTTGCATTTATCTCAACATTAATTAAATAAAACCCTTTTTGACTTGCGATAATCTCCAGCAATTTCTGTACATTTCACTTAAGGCTGTTAAACAACAGAAAAAAGATGTAGTATATTGTATATTGGTATTAAATCAATTAGCTTAATGTGAAGATTACTTTTGAAGAAAGATGGTGTGAGAAATTGCCTATACCAACTAACCATGCACAACCCATACGAAAGACTGCCAAGGAAAGTGCGTTCAGCCAATTGCAGAAATGGATTATTGATGGAACTCTACAACCTGGAGAGAAGCTAAATGACATTGAATTAGCGGAAGCACTCGGTGTGAGTCGCACGCCTATACGTGAATCGCTACAATTGTTAGAAGTTCAAGGCTTTGTTCAAATGTTTCCTGGTAAAGCAACACAAGTGACAGATGTAGATCGTGAATCTATTTCAGATCTTCTCCCCCCACTCGCTGCATTACAAGCTTTATCAGCTGAACTTTCTATACCCAATCTAACCGAAAACATTATTAAAAAGCTGCGTGATACGAATAAGAAATTTGCGCTAGCGGTGGAGAAGGAAGATTATTTCCAAGCGTTGAAAATCGATGAGAAATTCCATCAAATTATTGTCGACACAGCTAATAATTCATATATTTCTTCGATGCTTGTGTCATTACAAGCCCATGTGCGTAGGCTTTTCTTTCACAATTCCATTATACTGACAGAAAAGTCGATTGCAGAACATGACCAGATCATAGATTTAATGAGTCAGCGTAATGGTGAGCAAGTTACTAAAGTTATGAGAGAAAATTGGTTACGCGCAATCGACGAGTTTCATTCGATTGAAAATGTGGATTCGTAAATAGATAGGAAAACAGGATCCGTAAAGTCATCGGATCCTGTTTTTTTATGGTTTTTCATTAGTGGAAACCACTTGAATAGCTTGCGTTTTATTATTGGTCACTACCGCCACAATAGCTGTTACGACTGTCACGATCAATACAGGAACTAACCAGCCGATACCTTCTGTGTAGTATGGAATGTACGCTGTATATACGTCCTGTATAGTCGCAAGCCAGTTCGGCATGTCCTTTTCCATTAGTGAGTAGAATTTTACGAGCGCTTCAATGAAGCTGACAAAGAAAGCCGTTATGGTCGCTGTTCTATAAACCATACTGGATTGATGGAATAAAGGGCCAGTGAACGTCAAGAGGATTAATACCATTGCCAGCGGATAAAGTAAAACGAGAACAGGAAGCGAGTAATTAATAATATTCGCTAAACCAAAATTCGCTACGACTAAACAGAATACTGAAAAGAACACGACAAACAGTTTATAACTTACTTTTGGAATGATCGCATGGAAATACTCACCACATGCAGTCAGTAACCCAATAGCCGTTGTCAAACAGGCAAGCATGATGACTATACCGAGTAACATTAATCCCGTCGTGCCAAATAAATGTGAGGATGTTTCGCTTAACACGGCACCTCCCCCATCCAGATAGCCAAATAAATCAACAGATGTGGCACCTAAATAGGCAATACCGATATATATAATAGCTAAAAAACCGGCTGCCACAAATCCTGTCTTGGCTGTGGAAGTCAATATTTTCTTTTTACTCGTAATACCCATTGCACGTAACGCGTTGATGACGATGATTCCGAAAACTAATGAAGCAAGTGCATCCATCGTATTATAGCCTTCTAAAAACCCAGTGAAAAATGGTGTTTCATTATAAGGCGCTTGCGATACTTGCGCACTTCCCATTGGACTTAGAAGTGTCATACCAATTAAGCCAATCAATATGATAATGATAAGCGGTGACAAATATTTACCGACCCGATCGACAATTTTGGCAGGGTTCAGTGAAAGCCACATGCTAATACCGAAGAATGCCAATGTAAATAAAAAACGTGCAATATCAATAGAAAATCCATTTAAAAATGGAGCAACACCAATATCAAATGCCACAGCTCAAGTACGTGGCGCGGCAAAAAATGGTCCGATCGTTAAGTATAATATAGCTGTAAATAGAACAGCGTATACTGGATGAATGCGGCTTGCTAAGTCTTGCAAATCTTTCTTGCCAGAAAAACCGATAGCCAATATACCTAAAAAAGGTAAACCTACTCCAGTAAATAAAAAGCCGGCCATAGCTTTCCAAGTTTGATCGCCAGCGAGCTGTCCTAGCTCTGCAGGGAAGATTAAATTACCTGCGCCAAAAAATAATGCGAATAGCATAATCCCAATAACAAGACTAGATGAAAATGATAATTTCTGATCCATATGTGTAAAAATCCTCCCAAAGTCGACAGCTAAAATTCGTATGCAATATATCGTAATATATTGCATTACCTTATATTACTCTTCCCTATTTAGAAAATCAACAGTCAGTCAAATCATTTAACTTTTGTCTATATTGCAAACTTACTAACTACTTCCCTTCTTCTACAATAAAGTACTTAAAATAGAAAAAACTGACCTCATTAGAGATCAGTTTAAACTTACATAAAAATAAGAGTGATAAACTAAGTTAACTAGATAGTAATTTGGGGTTTTTATTGCCGTAGCATACTACTTACGTAGAACTGGCTTTACCCTACACTTATTACATCAACTTAGTACAAATTTCGTCTTGCTATAGCCTTCCTTCAACTTCGTTACTTGCAATGTAGCAGGTATCGCTTCTTTCATTTCATCGATATGTGAAATGATGCCGATCATTCTCCCTGATTGCTGAAGAGCGATCAGTGTGTCGATCGCTTTTTGAATCGCTTCTTCATCCAATGCACCGAATCCTTCATCGATAAACATGGTCTCCATACGAACAGCACCTTGGAAGCTTTGAATGACATCTGCCATACCCAGTGCCAAACATAGGGAGGCGTTAAACTTTTCGCCGCCCGATAACGTTTTAACGTCTCGTGTCTGTCCTGTATATGCGTCATGCACGTCTATACCTAAGCCACTTTGTTTCCCTCTCGTTTCCTGACGATCACTGCGGACGAGTTCGTATTGTCCATTTGATAAGTCGCGCAGACGGATATTTGCAGCGTGGATGATACGCTCCAAATATTCGATTTGGATATATCGCTCAAAGGAAATTTTTAAATGGTTTTGACCACGGACTATATCATAGAGATTCGTAATTTTGCCATAGGTCTTTTCTAGCTCTGCTTCCTTAGATTTACTTGTTTCTAACTCATTGTGCAGATCCTGTGCCGCTTGTTCCCACGCTTTTGATTGATTATACAGAGCAAACGCTTCTTCATATTGTGTTTTCAACGCTTCTACTTGGCGCTCCATAATCTCCATATCAGTTGGCTGTTTGCCTTCAACAGACTTTTCGAGTTCTGCTACGGATGATTTTAATGTATGGAGCGTTTGGGCAAACACTTGAAGTTCTTGCTCAATCGCTTGACGTTTTGACGTTGGCAGTTTGACTTGCATATAATTTTCTTTCGAAGTAAAGCCTTCTTCTATCATCCGTTTTGTAAAGTTAGCTTCACTTTGATCTAATTTTTCTTTCATATCTGCTAGAGATTGCTTTTCTAACATCTCCCTAGACTCCCATTTGGTTTTCTCCGTTATAGCATCTTGTACTGTCTGTTGAATAGACTTCCACGCATGTTCAAGTTTTTGACTTGTTGTTTCTTTTGATGTAATTTGTTGTTGCAACGCGGATAATTCTCGTAGATTTTCTGGAACGGTTGTTAGCGCATAGTGATAGAGGGCTCGTTTCGTTTCAAGCTCACTTTTTGATTCATTACGCTGCTTTTCTAATTTAATGATTTCTTCGGCCAGATCCTCCATAGCCTTTTCCGCCTGGATTTGCTCGTCTTTCTTCTGTTTTAATAACTCTCGCTTACTTCTAAGGACAGCTACTTTGTCTGTCAACTCAGCTTGTTCTTTAGAATAATCTCGCTTCAAATCCACTTGTTGATCATGCAATTCAGCTTCACTTTGTTCAATACGTTGCTGGACTTGTTGCAATTCCGCTTGCTTAGCATGGAAAGTCTGCTCTTTATTCGTTAATTCTTGTTTCGCCGTGTCTACCTGTTGCTTGGATACGTGCTCAGTTTCTGAGTCTTCAGCTTTAGCCGGATGGTCGATACTACCGCAAACCGGGCAAGACTCGCCCTCATGAAGTGATGCCGCAAGGACGACTGCTTGATTACTAATCCAACGATTTTCAAGGGCTTGATAGACTGCTGCATACTGCTCTACTTGCTGCCTAGCCGTTTCGTAATGGGCCTCAACTTCTTGCCGTTGTGATAGCTGTTGTTTGTATGAAGCCACTTGCTTTGCGATAGCTTTGCTTTGTGCTAGTTGATCCAACACCTGTTCATATGTCTCTAATGAAGTTTCCAATTTCTCGATTTCATTTTTCTGAATGCGAATGGATTCTTTTTGTTGCGTAGATGCTTGTTGATTGACTAGCAATGAGTTCTCCACTTGAGCTACAGTTTGCTGAAGTGACTCTACTGCTTGTCGTTGCGTGGCGAGTCCCGAAACGGTTGGAAGCAGATTATGTAGCGTAAGCAGCTGTTCTTTTATTTCGTTTCGCTCAGATTCTTTAGCTAGTTCCTGTTCATAGGAAGCCTTTGCAGATACTAACTTTTTCTCTGCATCAGCAAGAAACGTGACCGCTTCAGAGTAGCTTCTTTCTTTTTTCTGCCATTCAGTTACATTAGACTTCACTTGTTGTTCTAAATCTTCTAATCTCGCGGCTCGTTCAGCTTGTTTCAATTGCTTTTCAAGACTTTTCATCTCTGGGTGTTTCGCTTGCATGCCATCAAGTTCTTTTTGACGCTGCAGTAGCTTTGTAAATTGTTCATTAATTGAACGGGCGTCATGTAGTGCTTGTTGTTTTTTGTTATGAACGGTATAAAGTCTAGTATATTCTTCATGGGCTTCTTTAGATTGCGCCACATGATGCGCATGTTCTTGTTGAAGACCTAATACAAGTTGATGGTAGTTTGGGTATTCTGACTGTAATTCTGTAAATAACAAAGAGTCGCTTGCAGGTAACTTTGCTGGTATTTGATGAAGTATAGCATCACTCAGTTGTTTTTCACGCAGATATTCCGCATTCGCTTCTTCTTTTTTCACTTTTAACCGTTCCACGATTTTCTGATATGGTTCAGTTTTAAAGATTTTACGCATAATTGCTTCCTTGTTCGCTGTATCGGAAGTCAAGAATTTACGAAATTCACCTTGAGGCAGCATCATGATCTGACTAAACTGTGCGTGCGTAAAGCCTAGCAACTGTTCAATCTTTTCATTCACTTCGGTAACCATTTGACGATCTACTGCCGGAATAAATTGCTCATCTTTTTCTTCAAATAGTTCGCAGCGACCTAATGTATCCGATTTATTTCCTTTTTTTCTGTAAGGAATTTGACGCACGACACGGAATCTACGCTTATGGATATCAAACGTCAGTTCTACAGTCGTTTGAATATCATCATCTGCAAACTGACTGCGCAACGCTTTCGTATCAGTCCGATCCTCTCCACTTGCCTGTCCGTATAACGCGAAGCAAATGCCATCAAAAATCGTCGTTTTTCCTGCACCTGTTTTTCCGGAAATGACAAATAAACGATGATCTTGTAAATCTCGAAAATCCACAGTTTCCTTGTCTTTATACGGTCCAAATGCTGTCATCGTTAATGTAATAGGTTTCATGCACGGTCTTCCTCCTTCATAACATCCCACAAGACTTCAGCGAATAGCTCTCTCGTTTCTTCGTCTACTTCTTCGCCTTGAAGTTCTTTAAAGAAGGAAGCAAACATCGCTTGATCGTCTTCTTTCTTCTCAACATGTACTGTTCCGCCAAAACTGTCTGTAGAAGATACAAAAAGTTTACGTTCTACATGCATCGCGTTCGGAAAAACGGAACGAATTTTCTCCATTGGTTGTATGACCGGTACCGTGTCCAGCAGTTTGACGAACACATAATCTTCATTGTGGGGCATCTTTAATAGATCTTCCATTGTCCCCTCAACCGTTCGCACATCATGAAGAGGCGTCAGTAATTTTTTCTCGATTTCCACTTCGCCCTTTTCTCCTAGCTCCACCATGAGGTAGCCTTTTTGATGATGCTCTTCGGAGATAGAATACTTTAATGGGGAACCCGAATAGCGAATCGTTTCATTGCCGACAAAATGCGCCTGATGTAAATGACCGAGCGCTGTATAATGAAACGGCTCAAATAAATCGGAAGACACGTATTCCGCTCCACCAATTGATAAGGGTCGTTCTGCGTCACTCGTATTCTCCTCTTGCTCACCATGCTTCGTGATAAACGCATGACCAACGAAAACATGTCGTGCTTCTTTGTCCATTGACTGTTCTATACGCTCGATGATCTTCTTCATAGCTTGCTGATGACTGGATATCGACTCGTCTTCGAGCACGTGACTCACAACCGAAGGGTCCGCGTAAGGTATTAAATGAAAATAGACATCGCCATATTCGTCTTGGAGTTTTACTGGCGACAAGTGCGGGGATAATTCTCCTGTTATGTATAACCCTTGATCTCTCATAAACGTACTGCCAAAATGAAGCCGGCTAGGGCTATCGTGGTTTCCTGCAATAGCAATGACCGGTATTTTCAAATCAATTACAATCTCCTGTAGAACCTCATTCAACAAACCTACCGCTTCAGTTGGCGGTATTGCGCGGTCATACAGATCTCCCGCAATAATAACCGCATCGGGTTGTTCTCTCTTAATTTCTTCTATAAACGCTTGCAAAATATGACGTTGATCTTCCGTCATATAGATGCCTTGCACAAGCTTGCCGAGATGCCAATCGGCTGTGTGGAATATTTTCAAATCATTTCCCCCTCTTTCACTCTCTAAAAATAGAGACAAGAAGAATGGCGTATTAGAGAAGTAGTATAAAAAACCTCCTCTATTACGCCCATTCTTCTATCTCATATTACGTACTCATTATTTTTTGATCTGCCTCATTCAGTATTTCTCCAATTTTACGGTCATTGATCACGAGATCGGCAACGTGATCCATTTCTGTCGGTTCCATATTGATAATGACTAACTTCGCGCCTTGCTCTTTTGCGATTAGTGGGAATTGATTCGCAGGTGTCACGGTTAATGATGAACCTAGTACAATGAAAAGATCAGCTTTCTCACTTTCGAATATCGCTTGAATAAATGCTTCTTCTGGCAACATTTCGCCGAATAAAACTACGGATGGACGTAATGTACCGCCACAATCGCAGTAAAACTCATCCAGTTCGTAGCGTTCGTTACCGTATACTTTGCCACATGTTTCACAATGGACATTACGAAGTGTCCCATGAAGTTCCATGACATTTTTCGAGCCTGCCATCGTATGGAAACCATCGACGTTTTGTGTAATAATTCCATGAATCAGTCCGTCTTTTTCCCACTTAGCTAAAATATCATGTCCCTTATGCGGTCCGGTTTCTTTTGCCGCTATAACACGTTGTTTATAAAACTGAAAAAACTGTTCCACCTGTTGATTAAGAGCTGTTACGCTCGCCACTTTCGCAGGATCTTCCGTTTCCCACATGCCTGTTTTAGCAGAACGAAAATCAGATAGTCCGCTTTCTGTCGACATACCTGCTCCTGTATAGACGATCGTACGTTTCGATTCGTTCAATAAATTTGCCAGCACGGTCCTCATCCTTTCAACTAGCGAAATTATGTTCTATCTATATACTAGCATATCCTGTTTTATAGCTACTTATCAAACGATACGGAGATAAAAACGAGCATCCACACTGGATACTCGCTTCGTATTAGTTCGCTGTTATTTTTTTAATTGCTTCCAGATCAATCAATCCATCAATTTCATTCGTCTTAATATACTCTGCTTCTTGACTGATATCAGCCATCTCTTGCAATACATCTTCATTTACCTCTGTTGTCACTTCGATACGAGTAAATGCCGCTTCTAATTCATCGCTAGCTATTTCTTTACCTGTCAGATCTTTGATATGCTTCACTACTAGTTCTTGTGCTTTTTCCGGCTCATCCTGAATAAACTGGACTGCCTTAGCGTGTGCTGTCAAATAAGCAGTCGATAATTTTTCGTTTTTCAGAAATGCATCGCTTGTCGCGACAACGGTGTTCGTCGATTCCTTACCCCAAGCAAAATCTTCCCAATCGAGAATTAGTTTACCATCCGCCTGATTTTGTAAAATATATCCCCAAGGTTCTTGAGTTGCTGCGCCGTCAACTGAATCTTGAATGAATAATGTCGCTGTATCCGCTGGTGCAGCTGCGAAAAACTCAACTGTTCCACCATTAGCTTTGGCTTGTAGATCCACATCTTTCAACGCTTTACGTAACATCACATCTTGCGTACTACCGATTACGGGAATCGCAATCTTCTTGCCGTCTAGATCCGCTAATTCATTAATCCCGCTTTTACCGTTCGCTACTACTACCGCACCACCGTTTACCGCTCCAGAAACAATATGATACTTTGGATCTTTTACATAATAGTTAATGACAGGTCCAGGTCCGACTGTTCCGATATCTATGGAATTAGAAGCCATAGCTTCCATAAACAGCCCACCGTTACTTACCGTCTTCGTCGTGACTTTGATGTCTTCGCCGAACTCTTCCGCAAAATAATTATTCTCTAATCCAACAATTGTTGCGATATGTGTTAAGTTCGGGAAATACCCAATCCGTACTTCCTTTTTATCTGCACTACCCGCATCCGTTTTCCCACATCCTGCTAGAACTCCTACAATCGCCAATACAGAAAGCCATACACCCAATCGTTTCTTATTCATATAATGATCCCCTTTTCTTTGAGCATGTCACGCCCGAATTCCCCATTTTCTTTCTACACTGCGTTCCAAACGTAAGAATAATACATTATCCATAATCGTACCGATTACACCGATGATGATCATGACCGAAATTACTAAATCCATTTGACCAAGTGCGCGTCCTGATTCTAGTAGTTGACCGAGACCGACGCTTGCACCTAGTAGTTCACCTGCCATGAGGGCACGCCAGGAAAAAGCCCAAGCGATACGTAAACCAGAGATTAATTGTGGCACAGATGCTGGCAAAATCACCGTCCGCAAAAAGTGAAATCCGCTAGATCCTAATGATTTGGCGACGCGCTGGTATAATACCGGTACGTTTTTAAATCCACTAGTTGCATTGACAATCATCGTCCATGTAGCCCCTAATGTAACGATAAATAAAATAGCAAAATCATTGAGACCAAACCAGATGATCGCCAGTGGAAACCAGACGATACTTGGAATGGACTGTAAAGCTACTACAAGAAAACCAAGTGTGTCTTCCACTATTTTGTAACGCCAAATTAAATAACCAAGCACTAGTCCAAGTATAGAAGCAATCGTGAATCCAATTAATAATCTGCTAAGACTAGCACCGATGGCAATGAGGATTTGACCGGAGATGAGGCCAGAAATCAAGGTCGACATGACTTGTGTGAAACTCGGAAACATGAAATCAGGTAAATCTGATAGTCTAGATGTGACTTCCCATATCGCCACTAGTATCCCGAGAAACACTATTCGTCTTAAAGCTGTAGTCATCACCCATCTCCTCCTTCAACACTTTCTCTATTTCTTCTTGGAGCTCAGCTAAAATCTGCTTTTCAAGCTGCAACGTCACATCACTCGGCATGACACCATCCTTCGTATCATTTGATTTGAATGTCGCTTTAATTTTCCCCGGTCGTGTCGCAAATACGACAATCTTTTGCGAAAGTAATACGGCTTCCCGAATATTATGTGTTATGAAAAGAACCGTCACTTTCGTTTTTCTCCAAATATCCAATAATTCTTTATGAAGCACCATGCGTGTTTGCTCATCCAACGCGGCGAATGGTTCATCCATTAACAGGATATCTGGCTCCATCACAAGCGCACGTGCGATCGATACGCGCTGCTTCATTCCTCCAGATAATTCATGTGGATAGGAATGGATGTAATTCCCTAAGTGCACCATTTTTAGCATCTCCATAGCTTTTTGTTCCGCTTCTGCCTTCGACATCTTCTTTAGAAGTAAACCGTATGTAACGTTATCGAGCACTGTCAGCCAAGGAAACAACCCCGCTTCTTGGAAAACGACTACTCGGTCAGACCCGGAACCCCTTACTTCTTTTCCATTAATACGGATTTTCCCTTGTTCCGCTTTTTCCAGCCCGGCTATCAAATACAACATAGTGGACTTACCGCAACCAGACGGACCTACAATGGAAACAAACTGTCCTTTTTCTATTTCAAGGTTGATATGATCTAGTACTTTGACCATTCCCTTTTCCTTGTGGGGAAAGCTTTTTTCAATGCCTTCAATTTCCAAATACATGTTAATTCCCCCTTGTAAATATTTTTCGTTACATTACATTTTTTAATTCCTACTAACTTTATATGTTTTGTCTATATATAATCTACCATTTACATAGGTTTTGTCAATAGAATTTCTGATTATTTTTTCAATCAATTTAAACAACTTGAATGAACGCTACAGGCAAAGGTTTTCCCTCACTTTTTATTCTACTGGCATACGTTAAAAAACCTCTTCCCAATGCGGAAAGAGGTTTTTGCTAGTAGACTTTATTGAAATAAATCACTTGATAAATATCTTTCACCAGAATCAGGTGCAATACAAACGACTGTATCTTCGGGTGTTAAACGTTTAGCGACCTGTAATGCCGCATATAAAGATGCACCGCCTGATGGCCCAAGCAACACACCTTCTTGTCTTGCGAACTGTCTAACCGTGTTGTATGCATCGTCATCTTCAATACGGAAAATTTCGTCGTAGACATCTGTATTTAATACAGGAGGGATAAAGCCAGGACTTGTACCAACCAATTTATGTTTTCCTGGTTTGCCACCCGATAATACCGGTGACCCAGCAGGCTCCACCACGTGAACTGTAATGGCCGGATCATGTTCCTTTAATGATTCGCCTGTCCCTGTTACCGTACCACCCGTACCTGAAGTACAAACAAAAGCAGTTAATGTACGATCGAGTGACTGAATGGCTTCTATAATTTCTACAGCTGTTGTATGGCGGTGACTATTAGGGTTCGCTTCATTTTCAAACTGCATCGGAATAAAACTATTGTCGATGGACTCTGAGATTTCATTCGCTTTGGCGATTGCACCTGGCATACGTTCTGAGCTAGGTGTCAATACAACCTTTGCTCCATACGCTTTCATCAAGTTAATCCGTTCAATCGTAGAGTTATCTGGCATGACAAAAATGGCTGGGTATCCTTTTGCCGCAGCATTCATCGCCAATCCAATTCCCGTGTTACCTGACGTCGGCTCAATAATCGTGGCGCCCGGTTTCAGTGCGCCAGTTTCCTCGGCTTCTACAAGCATTTGATACGCCGCGCGATCTTTCACACTGCGGCTTGGGTTAAAGTATTCCAATTTCACATAGACCTCGGCACCAGTATCTTCACCGAGTGTTCGTACTTTTACTAGCGGAGTATCACCGATCAATTCCGCCATATTATTGACTACTTTCATTCCACACACCTACTTTTCATGTTGATAAAATTCATGATCTGATTATGAAGCTGACGTAATCTTTTGATCGCGAGGTAAAGCTAATCCTACTAGACCAATGAACGGCAAGAATGACGTGATAATCATCGTTTGATAGATACCGATCGAGTCGATGAGCGTTCCGATGGCGACTGCACCGATGGCTCCCATTCCGAACGCCAATCCTACTGTTAATCCCGCCATCGTACCAATTTTGGAAGGTACGAGTTCTTGCGCATAAATTACTGTCACGGAAAAGCTTAGCATAATAAAGAATCCAATCGCGAGTAATAGTAAGATGATTCCCCATACCGGAGCAAACGGTAGCAATAAACTAAGCGGTAATGGCACGATAAGTGATAAGACGATCACCTTTTTTCGTCCTATTCTGTCTGCCATCGGTCCTCCAAAAAATGTTCCGACCGCGCCCAATGCCAAGAATAAGAAAATATACAACTGCCCATGCTGAATCGTCATGCCATAGTATTCGATCAAATAGAAAATATAAAAGCTCGTAATATTCGTCACGTAGAATGAACGTGCAAATATAATAATCATTAATAAAATCAGTGCAATGGTAACTTGTCTTTTTGACAAATTTTCCATCGTCGTTAACAATACTTTCTTTCGCTTGCCTAAACGCTCTTCATCCAGCTGTTTCTTATACCAGATCGAAATACGGGTCAGTAAAGCAATGCCAGCAGCAGCTACCAATACAAAAACAGCTGCTCCTATTTGACCAAGAGGAACGAGGACGAACGCGCTAATTAACGGGGCAAGTGCTTGTCCGGAATTACCGCCTACTTGATAGATTGACTGTGAAAGTCCACGCTTGTCCCCGGCTGCCAAAAATGACACACGCGAACCTTCAGGATGAAAGATCGCTGACCCGAATCCGAGCAACATAACGGATACAATGATCAGCCAATAGCTTGGTGCTAAGGCTAAGCCCGCCATTCCAATTAAGGAAAATGTCATACCAATCGGTAACGCAAACGGCTTGGGTTTGCGATCACTTAGAAAGCCTACAACCGGTTGAAGTAAAGACGCCACGATATTTAGCGCAAATACAATATAACCTAATTGTTTATAACTAAATTGATATTCTTTTTCCAAAATCGGCAACATAGCTGGGATCACTGCCTGTAGCGTATCGTTAAATAAGTGACAGACCGCAATTGCCATCATGATTGGAAATACGGGGTTCGCTACGGCAGTTTGTGATGATGTATTCATACTATCTGTTCACACCTTATCTAGTTGTCTATTTTACTTTGTAAATGTAGCAGGCATTACGACCCCAACCACTTCTCCAGAAGCGCATAATTCATCTTCCGCGTAAATTTCTACAGCTACTTTCCATTTCTTTGGGTGAATTTCTGTAACGTTTCCAATCGCTTTCAATACTTTTCCTTGTGGAGTTGGCTTACTGTATGTAATCTGCAAGGAAGCTGTCACAAAACGCGGAGGTATGGATCCGTCTCCTGGTTCATGACCATTCTTTCGATGTAAAGCAAGTGCACAAGATCCTGTGCCATGGCAATCCATAAATGAAGCAAGGAATCCACCGTACACAAATCCCGGAATTGCCGTATATTTTTCAGGCGGTAATGTATACGTAACGGTTTGGTCTCCTTCCCAACCAGTACGGAAATGATTCCCTTCCTCGTTAAGCCGCCCACAACCATAACACCATGAAAAATCATCCGCGTAATTGTCTTGAATTGCATGTGTAACATATTCCTTCAAAGTAATTGCCTCCCTTTCAGATGAATTCTCTCTATTATACATTCCGAAAACTGAAATATCGACCTAAAATGAAATATCTGT
Organism: Sporosarcina ureae; assembly: GCF_002082015.1. Taxonomy (GTDB): domain Bacteria; phylum Bacillota; class Bacilli; order Bacillales_A; family Planococcaceae; genus Sporosarcina; species Sporosarcina ureae_A. The sequence goes on from NZ_CP015109.1 coordinate 707,296, forward strand.
CATTGTGCGGACAGTTCTGTGCGTATCTTACTCACTACATTCATATACTAGTGAGAAACGATATTTTGCGGAAGGAGGGAATTAGTTTGAAAATACGTGGGGTTATATTGGCATTGCTAGTGGCTGGAGGGTTCTATGTGATGATTCAGACAATCGACGAAGCTGCCACCCATCCCTTTGAGAATTTGCAAGAACAACAACTGAATGGTCTATCCCCTTATTCATTCATTACGATCCGCCAACCAGGTCTGCACGAACAGCAAGCCGTTACGTGGAAAGTAGACCAAGTAGAAGAAGTCGACCGCTTACTTCAATTTCTCCAAGCATATGATTACGAGCGTGTGGATCCCGATACATTGCAATTGTTTGATGATCAACCACACTTTACAATCGATCTACATGATGACACTGGAAATCGTATGACCATATTAATTGAGGAAGGGGTATTAATCCACAATGACCGTCTGTATTATGAGGTTGTCAATGGACCGTTACAAGTTGAATGGCTAATGGAATTCATCCTTTCCAATAAACCGTAATTTTGTACTCTGAACATTCATTGTATTATACTATTCATTAATTCGAGAACCGAATAATCGATTTGAAGGAGAGATCCACATTGGTCAAAAGCTTACCGAAACGTGCACTAGTAAATGAACAAGAAACGTGGAATTTACGAACTTTATTTGAAAATGAACAAGACTACGATCGAGCAGTAAAAGATGCTGAAATCGAAGCCACTGCTTTTGAGAAAAATTATAAAGGAACGATTATAGATTCAACTTCTGCTATTCTAGCATTGGATGCCTATCGCCGTTTACAAGAGAAACTCGTCAAGATTTCCAGTTATGCCGAGTTAGCAGCAAGTGTTGATCTAACGAATGATCAAGCGCAAATGAGAGAAAGCCAATTTGGTTCAATTGCTGCAAAAATCGCTAGCCAAACTTCCTTCCTCATGAGTGAACTGACGGAACTTTCAGAGGAGACTTTACAACAAGCAAGTAAACAATCCGAAGAGTATGCAACGGTATTCGATAAAATCATTCGGGAAAAGCCTCACCAATTACATCCCGAGGTAGAAAAAACACTCGCTGCATTCTCTTCTTCTTTCCAAGCACCGTATTCATTGTACAACACGACAAAAATGGCGGATATTAACTTCCCTGACTTCACTGCAGACGGCAAAGTCTATCCACTGAGTTATGTTTCGTTCGAAGGAAAATGGGAATCTGAACCACAAACCTCTGTTAGACGTGCTGCTTTTGAAACGTTCAGCAATACTTTGCGTACGTATCAACATACGACAGCGAAAACTTATGACATGCATGTACAGATGGAGAAAACGACTTCTGACTTACGTGGGTATGACTCCGTTATTGACTATTTATTGATGGAACAAGACGTCGATCGTTCGATGTACAATCGCCAAATCGATGTGATTATGGAAGAACTTGCACCACATATGCGCAAGTACGCCAAACTTCTTCAAAAAATCTATGATCTGGATGAGATGACGTTTGCAGACTTGAAAATGCCGATCGACCCATTATACGAACCATCAATCACAGTGGAAGAATCGAAGAAATATATGAATGATGCCCTAGCTGTCATGGGGGAAAACTATCTCGACATGGTCAACCGTGCCTATTCAGAACGCTGGATTGACTTCGCGCAAAATGAAGGTAAATCTACGGGGGCATTTTGTGCGAGTCCTTATGGCAACGGCTCGTTTATTTTAATTTCTTGGACAGGCAGCATGGAAGACGTCTTTGTACTCGCTCATGAATTAGGTCATGCCGGACATTTCCATTATGCCAACGAAACTCAAAACCTATTTAATTCGGAATCATCATTGTACTTTATTGAAGCACCTTCTACGATGAATGAAATGTTGATGGCCAATCACTTATTGAAAAATTCCGATGATCCGAAATTTAAACGCTGGGTACTGTCTTCCATCGTCGCACGTACGTATTACCATAACTTCGTGACGCATTTACTTGAAGCAGCATTCCAACGCAAAGTGTACGAGCGAGTGGATGCAGGCGGCAACGTCAATGCAACGATTTTGAACGAGTTGAAACGTGGCGTACTCGAAGAATTCTGGGGGGATAGCGTACGGATGAATGATGGCGCGGAATTGACTTGGATGCGTCAACCACACTATTACATGGGCTTGTATCCGTACACATATAGTGCAGGATTAACTATCTCTACTGAAATGGCTAAACGCGTATTGAAAGAAGGAGAACCGGCTGTGGAAGACTGGCTCCATACTTTACGTGCAGGTGGTTCAAAAAAACCAGCTGAACTGGCAAAAATGGCGGGAATCGATATTACAACAGACAAGCCGTTGCGCGATACTATTTCATATATCGGCGAGTTAATCGATGAAATCGAGAAACTGACAAAAGAAATCGAAGCATAATAAGAACAAAAAACATCCGCCATGCAGTTTCACCTGCAAGGCGGATATTTTTCTTTTATTTCATAATTTCACTTAAGATTTCATATGAACGAAGTCGGTCCTCATGATCAAAGATTCCTGAACTGATAATCAGCTCATCCGCTTTTGTCATCTCCACAAACTCTTCCAGCTTCCGTTTCACAGTTTCAGGACCACCAATAATGACAGATGGTGCCTGGCTTTGCTGTGCCACTGCTTCTTGTTCAAATGGTGACCATACCGCGTGAATATCTTCAATCGGTGGACTAAATTGCGTCATCTTCCCTTGACGGATATTTAAAAACTGCTGCTGCATGGATGTAGCCAAGTATTGCGCTTTTTCATCCGTATCCGCTGCAATTAGGTTCACTCCCATCATCGCATGTGGTTTCTGAAGATCTTTCGACGGTCGGAAGTTTTGATGATAAATTTGCAGTGCTTGCATCATAAACTGCGGTGCAAAATGACTGGCGAATGAAAACGGCAAGCCGAGCTCCGCTGACAATTGCGCACTGAAACCACTTGAACCGAGCAACCAAATCGGCACGTTCTGCCCTGCTCCAGGAAATGCTCGAACACGATCAGTTGGGTTACCCGCAAAATACGTACGTAACTCTTCCACTTGCTGTGGGAAATCTTCTCCACTACTTTGTAATGTCCGGCGAAGAGCGTACGCTGTCGCTTGGTCACTACCAGGCGCACGACCTAACCCTAAGTCAATGCGGCCAGGATACATCGCATCTAGTGTGCCGAATTGTTCCGCAATAACAAGCGGTGCGTGGTTTGGTAACATGACACCGCCTGAACCTACGCGAATATCCTTCGTCTCTTGCGCTACATGTCCAATGATGATCGACGTAGCGGAACTCGCAACACCGGGCATATTATGATGCTCTGCTAACCAGTACCGATTGAATCCCCACTCTTCTGCATGTTGTGCAAGATCTACACTGTTCTTAAATGATTGTCCTGCATGACTGCCTTCATTGATCATGGCTAAGTCTAATATGGATAACGGAATTCCGTTAAATTGTTTTGCCTTTTCTCTAATCAATTCATTCACTCCTCATAACAGCAACCATTTTTCTTTACCCACTCAAAAATGGCCTGAATAATATCTTCTAACTCTTTACCTTTTGGCGTGAGCTCATACTCGACTTTTCTAACCTTTGGATCGGACTGGTTTTTGACGACCAAGCCGTGCGCTTCTAAATCACGCAATCTCTCCGTTAGAAGACGATCTGATATCCCGTCGATCTCCGCCGATAATTCAAAGAACCTTTTCGGTCCATCTAATAAATGATAAATAATAATCCCCATCCAACGCTTACCGATAAACTCGATCGTGTTGTGGAAACTATCGCAACTTTTTTGACCTTTAGGATTTACCGACTGAACAAACTCTTCATTTTTCTTCATTAGCAAAACCCCAATCCTGTACTACTTTTACTTTATCACACCTACGTTTGACAAACAAGCTTACTAATAGTAATCTTAAAAAGAACTTACTAATAGTAAGTGTACATCAATATATTTTAAGAGGAGTTTGTCAGTATGTCATTAAATTACGAAGAAGTAGTAGAAGTTATGCATGCACGTAAGTCCGTTAGAAAATTTGATCCACACTATATAATGAATCGAGAAGATATTACGTCTATGCTAGAGGAAGCGATTTCCGCTCCTTCATCAAGCAATTTACAGCCATGGCGTTTTCTCGTTATACAAGATCAAGAGTTAAAAAAGAAAATCAATCGTTTTTCATTCAATCAAGAACAAATCGAAACGGCATCCGCTATTATCGCGGTGATTGGCGATACAGAAATGTACCACAATATTGATGAGATTTATCTTTCGAATTTGGCTGCAGGAAATATAGATGAAGAGCATGTGCAGATTCAGATTCAAAATGCGAAGGCAGCTTATCCGAATGCACCACTTGAAGCGAGACGTAATATCGCGACGTTTGATGCAGGACTCGTTTCGATGCAGTTGATGTTGATTGCAAAAGCCAAAGGGTATGATACTGTGCCGATGGGCGGTTTTGATAAGCAGCAATTTGCAAAATCGTTTGAACTTGAATCACGCTATGAGCCACTCGTGCTAATTGCGGTAGGTAAGGCCGCTTCGCCTGCTTACGGTTCTACGCGTTTACCTATTGATTCGATTACTACTTATATGTAAGAGAGTGGCTGTTCGAGTGGAGATTTGCGCTTCGTAGAGGACGTGTTTCATTTCTTGCAATGTAAGTCGTGACACTTTCTGTTGTACATTGAAAACAGTTTTCTATGGGAACTTAAACTGAATCCATACAAAAGAGGATGCTCTAGAAATGTTTTTAATTCTAGGACATCCTCTTATTTATGCTCGTTCTTGATCTCAAGCCTGCTCGATAGTTACTTTACAACTCGTTTCGTCATATTTCCCATATGCCGCGTGATAGGTTGGTCCTACGCCTTGTTTAAAGGTCAAGGAATGGCGAATGCCTGCCGTGATGAACTTCTTCGCCTCTATTACAGCTTCTGGTACGGTTTGCCCCTTTGCCAAGCCAGCTGTGATGGCGGCAGAGTAACTGCAACCTGCACCATTTGTATTCAGCGTGTCAATTCTTGGAGCTTCAAGAAGATAGAACTGTACTCCGTCATATAGCACATCCACTGCAGGTCCTTCCAGTCTTCCACCTTTCACTAATACAAACTTCGGTCCAAATGTAAACAAACGACGTGCAGCTTCTTTTAAATCGGCTACAGATTTCAATTCCATACCACCCAATAGGTAAGAAGCTTCTGGCATATTCGGTGTAATCACTGTGGCATGAGGGATCAATTGCTTCTGCATCGCTTCCATTGCATCGTCCTTCAACAAAGCGGAACCCATCTTTCCGATCATTACAGGATCAACGACAATATGTTGAATGTCGGACTGTCGAATCCACTTCGTTACGTTGACAATAATTTCTTTTGTAAACAACATACCCGTTTTCATTGCATCTATACCGATATCTTCTTCTATCGTCACGAGTTGTGCTTCAATCGCTTCCCAAGATTGCGGGAATATACCTTGTCCAGTTCGTGGGTTTCTAGCAACAATCGCTGTGACCGCTGTTGTGCCAAAGACGTCAAATTCCTGGAACGTTTTCAAGTCAGCTTGGATTCCTGCCCCTCCACGTGCGGCTGAACCAGCGATAGTTAATGCTCGCCTGATCATCGTCTCTCTTCCTCCTGTCTACTATGTAATGCAACCAATTTATTTTAACTAAAGGCATCATTCTACAGGATAACGTGACGAGCTTTAAAGAGTCAATGTCATCGTTCTGTATAAAGTCTTTTACTATGTATCATCAATTAAAAACTCCCTATCCACTTGTCAGATAGAGAGTCCTTTTAATGTATTTACAGCATATAGGAAATATCAGAAGCGATCGTTGGATACGCGAATGGCATCTGTTTCAATTCGGCAACAGGAATTTCAAAACGAATAGCCATCGCAAAGAGGTTGATTAGTTCATCGGCTCCTCCACCTAAGAAATGGGCACCGAGTACGACGTCTTTTTCCTGGTCGATAATGACTTTAAATGCCGCCCCTCGTTCATTCGTCCGTTTATATGTGAACCACTCGGTCATATCTTGTGATTTTACAAATATTTTTAAACCGGATTCTTTTGCCTCATGTTCGCTCATTCCGACAGAAGCTAATGCAGGAACGGTGTAGACAACAGATGGAATAACGGGATAATCAGCCGTTTTGTTATTTCCTTTTAGCAAATTCGAAGCGACAACATGTGATTCAGTTGTTGCGACAGGTGTCAATGGAGGCGCATCACTTGAAGCGGCATCTCCAGCCGCATATACATGTGGATTACTAACGCTTTGCATGTATTCATTAACACAAACACCTTGCTTATCACGCTGCACATTTCCTTTTTCCAGATCAATATCCAATGCCGGTGCGCGTCCTGCCCCATGTACAACGAGATCCGCTTTCCATTCTACTTGACGATCATCCTGTTCTCCTTTGACCACAAATGAATTGCCGCATTTCTCAATTCCATTGACGGGTGTGTTCAAATGCACATGAACACCAACTTCTTCGGTACGTTTTATGAGCAATTTTACTAAATCTTGATCAAAAGGCTTCAAAGCGCTTTCACTTCTATGCAAAATATGCACTTCTGAGCCTGCCCGTGCAGCAAGATGCGCAAATTCAAATGAAATGAACCCGCCACCTATAAAGACGATCTTTTTAGGTAGTGTCTCCAGTTCCATGAAGTCATCGCTCAACGTCAAATATTCTTCCCCTTCAATATTCAATTTGATCGGTTCTGCACCTGTGGCAATTACAATATGTTTTCCTTTTAATATATCCGAGCATACTTTCAATTCTGTTTCACTTTGGAAAAGCGCCTTACCGTGATAGATATCAATTCCTAATTTCTCAAATTTTTCTTCCGTATCTTCAGGAATCGACTGAGTAAATGTCCGTTTGAATTCCATTAACTCAGGCCAATTGATTTTGCTGTCTTCTTCAATTCCTTTTCCATGCATACGTTTATTCCAATCAATCAGTTCACCAGCTCCCACCAGGACTTTCTTCGGATCGCAACCTCGCTGAGAACAAGTACCGCCAAACGGCCGGTCATCGATTATTGCGACGCTCCATCCTTCTTTTCTACATTTTGTCGCGGTAATGGCACCTGCATTACCTGTTCCAATTACAAGCAAATCGTACTCTTTGACCATACTCCATCTCCTCCAACTAATCTTGCTCATTCTGTTTATCCATTCTGTAAGTAACTACCCTTTATTCGCCTTCATCACACTTGGAAACAATTATACAAATTACATCACGTTATTTTCCTACGTACATACAATAGTACAGCTCAAAGGAAAGGTCGGATAAAAATGATTTCAAATAATCCTCATTACGCAGCGGATTTGAATACTAGTCCCTTTTTCAAGAAAGACGAAAAGAATTTTATTGATATTTTAAGTGTCAAACAACTTAACACATTGGATCATTTGTCGATGTTGGATATTTTCCTCGGTCAAGATCATATCATTGAACCACATTACCACCCAAATGCTTCGGAGCTCACCTATTGTGTTGCAGGCTCTGCTACTATATCTATCATGAATATCGACACAAAAACTTTCCAACATTATAAGATTACGGCGGGTCAAGTGGTTAATATCCCACAAGGATGGTGGCATTACCAAATCGCACATACCGACGATACACATCTGCAAGGTATATTTAATGCAAATACACCAGAAGTTGTCTTAGGTTCCGATATTCTAACCGCCACACCTACTGATGTTTTTGCTTACTCTTATGGAATAAATGAACCACAATGGGCTGCCGCAGTGAAAGATATTTCTCCTTCGCAATTAATAGGACCACCGACAGAATAAATTTCTACCAAAAAGCGACGGTACACATTCCGTCGCCTATTTCTTCATTATTCTACTGGACCTCGCCAAGTGGACATACCTTCTGACACATTGGTCACATCGTATCCTTCTTTATGCAAAATCTCACTTGCTGTTTGTGAACGGCTTCCGCTACGGCAAATCACTATGTACTTCTGTTCTTGATCCAATCCGGCTCTTTCACCATCTTGTAATTGAGATAATGGTAGGTTGATGGCACTTCTTATATGCCCCTCATTGTATTCATCTACTTCGCGCACATCCATCACTACCGCGCCTTCCTTTTGTAAAGCTTCAACATCTTCTAAATCTACTGTTGGAAATCCTTCATTCACTTTATCTGTCGATCCGCAAGCCGTCAGCACTAAAACGAGTGTGATCAACCAAACTAATTTCTTCATAATTTCCCCTCCAGTTAGGATAGCCAATGAATTATAGGTAGCGTTTACTGTAAATCAGGCTGACTTCTTCACATTTCTATTCAGTATATACTAATCTTTACTAAACTCAAAAACTCTCGATTTCTATTCAGTCAGCCAATCGATCAATTTTTCTTTTAGCAGATGCATGAATGGAGAAAGAACAGAAACCTCTGTACTGAATGATGCTTTTAATAGTGGCTATCGATGTAGATTCACTAAAAAACGACACATAAATAGCCTATGTGTCGTCGTTTGTATGATTTGATTAAAATCCAGTCGGCCAATTGGCTAAACGCCGCTCACTTCTACCGCCGTTTCTCACACATGCAAAATCCAATGACTGACAGATAAATTTGCGTGTCTCGCGGGGATCAATGACATCGTCTATATAATGACTAGCTGCAGCTTTATAAGGTGAACTATCAAACGCCCAATTCTCTAGTAACTTCTTCCTTTTTTCTTTCGGATCTTCTGCTTTTTCTAATTGCCTGCCGTACACTACATTAATTCCAACTTCGGGACCCGTAAAATTGATTTCTGCAGTTGGCCAAGCAACTACGAAATCTGCGCCCATCGTCGGACCACACATATTGCCATAAGCTGCCCCAATACTTTTTCGTATAATAATGGAAATTTTAGGGACTGTTGATTGCGCTAATGCTTGATTCCACACCATAATCTTAGTTGGTATTTTTTCTTTTTCAGCTTGTGTGCTGATTCTGAAGCCAGGTGTATCATGAAGAAAAATCAGCGGTATATGGTAAGAATCACATAGACAGATGAAGTCCGTTGCTTTTTCACATTCTTCTGGACCGCTCGCACCAGCGTATTTATTCGGTTGATTCGCAATAATTCCGACCGCGCGCCCGTCCATATGTGTCAAAACTGTGATCAGCGCCTGGCCGTAACCAGGTTTATATTCCATATACTCCCCGTCATCTACAAGGTCTTCGATAATACGTTTCATATCATAGACTCGATTTGATAACGATGGAAGAATGGACAGAACATTGTCAGCTAAACGGTCAGGACTATCACTTGTCTGCTTACGTGGCGGTAATTCTGAGCTATTAGATGGCATGTAGGCAAAGAACTCTTTCATTTGCTCTATGCATTCTTCAGTAGAGCCTGCCGTGGAGTCTACTTGTCCAGTCTGTCGGACATGTACTTCCGTCCCACCTAACTCTTCTTTGGATACCTTTTGACCGCTAGCCATTTCCAGCATGCGCGGCCCTGCTACTGCAAGACATGTACCTTTCACTTGTGTGACAAAATCAGACGATACGGCAATCCAAGTCGGCCCTCCAAAACTGTCTCCAAAAATTCCCGTAATCATAGGAATTTCTCGACTTAATGTTAAAAGCTCATGTGGAAATAATTTAGTACTGATTCCATCCGATCCCATTCCGTCAGGCATCCTGAGACCGCCACCTTCATTCAAGTTGAACATAGGCAGACCACGCTTAATAGCATATTCCATCAATGATTTTGATTTCCGGAGATGGACAGTCCCTTCCGTACCTGCGAAAACGGTTTGATCACCTGCCTGAATAACCGCATGTCTGCCATTAATTTTTCCCAAACCACCAATTAAACCGTCACCAGCACTAGTGCTCCCAATTCCCGTTTGATCCGAGTAGTTCAGCATGCCGAGTTCCATAAACGAGTCTTTATCCACGAGCAGATCAATACGCTCTCTTGCGGTATAGCGACCGGATTGGCGTTGCTTTTCGAGCTTGTCTGCTCCTCCGCTTTTTAATGCTTGCTCTTTCCTCCATTTCAACTCTTCAATAGATTGATTCACTGCATGTTCTGCGGGTTTATGCGTCACCTTGACCACCGCCTTCTTTCAACAGCCTTCTCAGAATTTTCCCTGAGCTCGTTGTAGGTAACTCCTCAATGAATTCTACTTCACGAGGATATTTATAAGCCGCCATATTGTGTTTCGCCCAGTTTATTATTTCTTGTGGTTCGATTTTACCTTTGTAATCTGTTTTCAATACAATGAACGCTTTAACGCTCTCTCCTCTTTTGGGATCCGGCACACCGACCGCAACTGACTGAGAAACAGCCGGATGATTACTGAGCAAAGCCTCCACATCATCAGGGAATACACTATATCCCGAACACTTTATCAGCTCTTTAATACGTCCGAGATAATATAAATACCCTTCTTCATCCAATTTTCCAAAGTCACCAGTGTGTAGCCAACCGTCCCGTAAAGCTTCCTCAGTCGCTTCCGGTCTGTTCAGATACCCTTTAAATACGCCAGGACCTTTTAAGATGACTTCTCCTTCTTTTAAGGCTGGCATTTCGTCTCCAGTTGCTGGATCGATGATTTTAATTTCTGTTTCATTTACAGCGATTCCACAGCTTCCAAATTTTATATTCTCCTGCGGCATAAATGTATCGCCTGTATGTGTCTCACTCAGCCCATAGGAGGCTTCGAACATCGGACATCCCTTTGTCACCAAGCTCCACTTATGCGCTAATTCCTCTGTTACTTGAATTCCAAAACTAGTGGACATGTTCTTTGTCAAGGAAGAGAAGTCACGGTTTTCTATACCGGGTATTTGTAGAATAGCCCCATTCATGATGGCTATACTGTACCAAGTTGTCACTCTGTACTTTTCAATCGCTAGAACCGTAGCTTGTGGATCGAACCTTGTCATCAAGACTGTTTCATTAGCATTATAGACAGGGATATTCACGCCCATCAGCATACCGGCAATATGGCTTAGCGGAGCAACCGACAGCAATACTTCCTGTTGATTCATTTCATTGCCTGCAACTGCAGCCGCTGTTTTATATAAAGCATTTCCATGCGTCAACATGGCTCCTTTTGGTCTTCCTGTCGTCCCCGAAGTGAACACTAGCAGTGCCGTGTCTTCCCACAAATTAATAGCAGGATATTCTTTCAGTGGCTCGGTATTCTGTATGACTGAAATAAAGTCATAGGTATCATGAAATGAATCTTTCGGTGTATGATATTCTTGTGGAAATGGAAGAGTAGGCTCGGGTAGCAAGTAATCTGTATAATTGGTTGTGATTTTACAACGAAGACCCGGAACTTCTTCCGCAATCTTTTCGATACGGCTATAGATTTCCTGACCGGCAATAATGCCTTTAATATCCGCTTCTTGAATGAGATAGATCAACTCTGCTTCGCGAAACATCGGATTCAATGGAACTACAATGCCACCTATGCGTTGAATTGCATAATGTCCAATAATATATTGGGGGCAATTCTGCATATACAGTGCGATTCTGTCTCCTTTTTTGAAGTTCTTCTCAATAAAGAATTGCGCCAGTCTATCAACTTGATTATCTAGACTTTTCCAACTTAACGCATTGCCGTAAAATTGGAATGCAGGCTGATTTGATAGATCTTGCGCATTTCGTTTTACATATTCATGCAGGGGGATTTCACCGAGACGATAAGTTAATTTTTCGGGTACTGTGGATGGCCAATACGGTCGCTCTGTTTTTTGCATAGCAATTCCCCTCTCCTATTTACTAGACAGCATCTTCATCACTTAAAGTTGTTGCCTAATACATTCCAAATCGTTTTCTATCTTACTTCACCGGTACTTCACGATAATCATAAAACCCTATTTTCGTTTTCCGTCCTAGTTCCCCTTTATCTACTTTTTCTTTAATGCATGCAGGTGGCTGATCTCTTTCATCTCCGCTTTGCTGATATTGATGTTGCATGGCCGAATACACGACGTCTGCTCCTGACATATCGATTAATTCGAAAGGGCCGAGTTTATGGCCAAGAGATTTTCTTATAATAAGATCGATATCTTTGAAGTCAGCAATTCCTTCTTCATACAAGTACGTCGCTTCTCGGTGGATTGCACCAAGTATACGATTCGCAACAAATCCTGAAATCTCTTTTCTCAATAGTACTGCTGTACGTCCGATTTGTTTTGAAACGGCCATGGCGATATCCTTTGTCTCTTCAGAAGTTTTTTCACTCATGACTACTTCGAGGCTATCCATTACGAGTGGTGGGAAGAAGAAATGCATATTGCATACTTGATCCGGTCTGTCCGTCACTTCTGCGAGCAATGAATTCATAATCGTGGAACTATTTGTTGCCAGTATAGTATGAGATGGAGTCATTTTATCTAGTTTTTTAAACAATTCCTGCTTTACTTCCAGCACTTCGACAATCGCCTCTATCACAAGATCCGCGTCTTTCGCTGCTTCTTCTAACTGATCAGTAAAGGTTAGTAATGAAAAAGCTTTCTCTATAGCTGGCTCATTAATCTTTCCTTTTCTTACCCAATCACCCATCAGACGCTCCAAGTTATTCTTTGCCTGTTGCAAAGCCTCTTGGTTAATATCTTGCAACGTGGTTTGATATCCACCCAGTGCACACAGCATGGCAATTTGGTGTCCCATCTGCCCAGCACCAATTACTGTAATCCGTTTCACATCGTTTGAATTCATGTTCTTACTCCCCCTTGTTATCTATACTAACTGGTCGGTATGTTCTGACTATTATAATAACTAGTTTTCTTTTCTTTAGCAAGTGAAATCATAACTTTAGATTCGGAAGCATTTTATATGGAGACCAATCGGTTAATAGTTCTTAATAAAACAATCAAGAGATTGGGACAGAACAGAAAAAACGTAAGGGAATCCTTTACGCTTTTTTTCTGTTCTTATCAGAAAATATTTTTTTAGAGTATCAGAGTGTACCGGAACGGAGAAAGGCCGACTCCTGAGGGATCAGCGTGCGTCTTGAGACCCTGGACAGGTGCCTTAATTTCTGTAAAGTACACAGAAATTAAGGCAAAGCGAACCCTACGTTGTTCGCTTAGCTCAAGCCACGCCCCTCGGAAAGCGTGCCTTTCGGAGTGCAGGGAAACGGGGTGAGATAGTTATATCCCAGCCTCTTTGCTTTCATTCCACCAATTCCATATCATTTGCCCATTCAATGACTTCTTCGAACGATACATCCGGATTATTCAATAAGATGGAGTAATTGACTCCATTCTCTACCCAGAATAAATTACGGAACCCTTCCATCTCTATCACCGTTCCTTCGATCCCACGAATCTCTACATTTTCTTCTCCAGGCATTTTCATATCTTCTTCAGTATTTTCTGGAGATTTAAACAGCGAAAGAGACATGAGTGGTATTTCTTCTCTTACATACTCGATATTAATTTCTACTCTGTTCAATTCACCTTTTATATCATCCATTTCAATCTTTCCTATTTTTAAGTTTTTATCTTCAGGAAAATAAAGGATCGGTTTCCCCACGCTTTGCGCTGCTTCTTCTATTGTTACTTCCGATGTGCTACTCATTGCATCCAAGTCTTGAATGTCAGTCCCATCAGGAAGTTCAATTACGAAAGTCTCGTCTGGAAACTCTTTATTGAACTCAATTTTCGTATATTCTATTTCCACCTTATTGTCGCCGGATTGAGATATAGATTTTAAGACAAACCAATTTTCTTTATCTACCCATAGTTCTTGATCACCAAATAACGTATCTTTATCGTTGGCCTTTGCTACTAAATGATAAGCATCCCGACCTGCAATTTTTTCATTTTCATCAATCGAGATCGTATGGGAATCTCCAATCATTTTCAATAGTTGTTGTGCTTGCTCCTTTGGGGATGGGGCCATGGTTGCAAGCATTTCGCCATCATCACTGACAAATGCTTGTTTAGTACTTGCTTGATACATCGTGATCGTTTCCCCGTCATTAACTGTTATATTTTGTTCTTCTGCAGTTGCGCCTTCTGTTTCCACTTTGACTTTCCCGTCTTTCGAGCGCCACTCTTTCAATTGAATATTATCTGCCTCAGCTGTCATCTTCATAGTTGCCTCTGCATAATACGATAAAGGTTCTTCATTTTCCTTCATCGCATTATTGATAACTTGTTCAGGTGAATATTGATTTCCATCTTCTGAACAAGCCCCTAATCCAAAGGCCAGTAAACTAACAGTTGCTACACCTAATAATTTGTTTATGATTTTCATCATTCTCAACCTCTTTCTTTTTTATAATCTTGGCAAACAACATATTACACATGTACCTATCGATTCTTTTGAAAAGAATTGAATATCTCCGTTGTGTTTCTCCACTAATTGCTTTGAAATACTTAGCCCTAACCCTGTACCGTGTGTGGAATATTTACGCCTAGCCTCATCTGCCTGATAAAGCGGTTTGAAAATAGATTGAATCTGACTTTCTGCTACCCCATGTCCTTCATTTTGTACGATGATATAAGCATTGTTAACAAAGTCGAATGAATAAGCGGCTTGAACAAAGTCATATAGCCAGTCAATTTCGCCTTCTGATAGAGCTGCGATCCAAATTTCCCCTTCTATTTCAGTATGATGGATTGCATTGGTCATCAGATTATCTATTACTCGCATTAACTGCTTTGGATTCACTTTATATTCCCCTGTAACATTTGCAGTGGAGTGGAGTTGGATACACTTCGCTTGGCATAATGGTTCATAGTCAGAAACAAGCATTTCAAAGAACTCACTCCCATCCACTTCAGTTCTGTTCATTTCATAGGCAGGTGACTGTAATAATGTAAACGTAAGCAAATCATCGAGCATCTGTTTCATGAAATTGGATTTCTCGATAATCACTTGGCGATACTCGCTCTCTTGCTCTTTTGTCAGTTGCTCATTGAGTTCAAGTGATTCCGCATACGCACGAATAGATGTTAAAGGTGTTTTCAAGTCATGTGAAATGGCAGCAATCATGTATTCTCTTTCCTGTTGTTCTTTTTCTATACGGTTTCTTGCTTCTGTGATACTTTTTTGCATAGCGTAGAAATGTGCCTGCAATTGCCCGATCTCATCTTGAATGACGATATTTCTCTCCATTACTGGATTTCCTTTTGAGAAAGTTGTCATGTCATGTTGCAAGTCTGTTAATCTACGGTTCACTTTACGGTTAACGAAAAGCACGACTACGACATATAGCACAATGAATAACGCTATGAATACGGCGATGATCCATGTGGTTCTCTTGGAAACCGCTTGCACCCAGCCATCACGTGCCACGTCAATTTGATAAAACCCTATCAATTTATTATGATCGAATACAGGTGCTTTATAACGATGTGACCGAAATTCCTGTTGTAAGGAAAATAGATCACCATACAGTGTTTCACGATTAACCGGAACCGCTACAGTCTGCACAGAATTGGATGAATAGAGCACTAAACCATTTTGATTCAAGAGTTGTATTGATAATTTTTCGTCTACTAATTGTTCAATTTCATCGTGCGATGCACCTGGCTGAAACAATAAAGGATCATTCAAGACACGTTGAATCTTTTTCATTTCAATAGTCGTAGAAAAAAACTCTTTCACTTTCTGACCTTCGTTGTAGTCATTGATCCAGGCAAATAAAAAATATGCGAAAAGAAGCGGTAAAATCATGACGAGTAAATAAGATAACAATAGCCATGTTTTTAGTTTCATAAGAGTTCTCCAATAAATTGATAGCCTGTTCCCCATACTGTCTGAATGAATTGTGGTGCTTTTACAGGATCCCCAAGCTTACTTCGAAGCGACTTAATATGAACCGTTACAGTATGCGCGTTTTCTGTATCTACTTCATTCCATACATGTTCATACAGTTCTTTTTTTGTGAAGATCCGCTCTGAGTTTCGCGCAAGTACTTTTAATAAATCAAACTCAGTAGCAGTTAGTCTGATTTCATCTCCCTCTTTCACTACTTTTTGTTGCTCCCAAAAGATTGTCAATTCATGCTTGTAAACAGCTTTGTTTTCGCTCACAGTGTCGGTACCGTTATATCGCTTCCACCTTCTAAGCTGCGATTGAATTCTCGCACTTAATTCGACTAAACTAAATGGCTTCTCTACGTAATCGTCTGCGCCTATTTGTAAGCCTTGTACTTTATCATCATCTTCTCTTTTAGCGCTAATGATGATAATTGGAACATTACTTTCCCACCGAATATTTTTGCATAAAATAAAGCCATCCATTTCTGGTAGCATCAAATCTACTAGAACAAGATCATAACTACTTTGTTGAAAATCTTCCCATCCTTCTAGACCCGTTGTAGCCCAAGTTACCTCATAACCTTCTACCCGTAGCATGTCTTGGATTACACGAGCGATTTCGGGATCATCTTCTACTAGTAATAAATGTGCTAGCATAGTGAACTCCTCCTGTATTCATAATCTATCACGAAATAAAATCATTTCCTGTAATTTTATAAATTCTTTATCATTGTTTATTATCTTACCTGAAAGAAAGTTAACGTAAGCAAAAACAATAGAAAAAACTCTAACAAGAAGTGAATGACTTCTGTTAGAGCTTCCGTTGTTTAAACTATTTCACAAAAAATCCTGCGACTCGTTGCTTTTCATCCAATGTGATCGTGTAGACTCTATTATCTTCTTTATACTTCGCAACAATCGTCGCAACAAAATATTGCTCTTTCTTAGCGACTGACTCTTTCTCAAAGCTGACGAATTCACCGGATTCCTTTACAATATCTGATACTTCTTGTAATTGCTCTACGGATAAAGCATCTTTCATCGTTGGATCAAACATAGTACGCATTTCATCAAACTTCTCTTCATTAAATAACGTGATGGTTTCTTTTGATTTCTCCATATACTCTTTGGCAGCAGAATCATCTACTTTATTATTTCCACACGCTGCAAGTAGAAAAATTGTTACCAGAGCCAGCATAACTATTTTTTTCATTCCCTAACTTCCTTCCGTTTCATCATGGCAAATACACGAACGGGATAAGTGATACCCATACAGAATTGATCCACAGTTTTAAATTAGTTGTGTAGCCAAATCCTCTCGTAAATTCTTGCTAGTAATTTTTACATTGAATTGATAAAAACAAGCCTCCGTAAAGTGATTCCAACTCTTCTACGTATAAACCTGAATCCAAGATCATGGAAAGTGTATCACGATTTAGTTGGCAACCATCACACACCTTTTCCCATAACGGGTTTACTATCTCTTGTGCTTTTGCAAGAGTTGGTTGCTTCATTTTGACATGTTCGAAAAATATAATAGTGGCGCCTGGTTTACTTACACGTTGGATTTCTTTCAAAGCAAGTCGTGGATTGGGTATTGTACAAAATACTAAAGTCGAGATGACTGTATCAAATGTATGATCGGCAAATAGTAATGATTCTGCCTTTGCTTCATATAGAGTAATCGGCACATGCGCGTTTCGTCCTCTTCTAGTAGCCTTGCGACTCATCTCTGGATTCGGTTCAATCGCTGTTACATGTTTTGCCTGCCGGTAATATGGAAAGTTGATACCGGTACCTGAACCAATTTCCAATACTTCCCCTTGTGCATTACGGACTAACTCCGTTCGAACCTTTTTAAATCGACTTGCTTCTAACGGCTTCATTGCTATGTCATAAATAGTGGGAAATATAGTTACCATCATAAGGACTCCTTTTGTTATGTACTATTTTTATGAGTAGTTGTTACAACTCTAGTTAGTTGAATGTTTGAATTATATAAATCCGTACATACATAATAGATAAGGAACAAACGTATTATTTATGAAAAGGAGCTGATTATTGATGGGCGCAAGGTGGATTAAAGCAGCAGTGATCTATTTTTTAATTGGTGTGGGATTTGGACTATTTATGCACGCTACTATTCAACTTCAGTGGGGAGCAACACATGCACATATTAATGTAGTCGGGTGGCTCACAACGGCAGTAATTGGAGTCATTTATACCATCTATCCCCAAGCAGGTAACAGTATACTCGGCAAAGCACATTTTTGGCTGTATAACATCGGATTACCTGTATTATTAATCGGAATGTTAATCATACAACCAGCACTCGGTATGCCAATGATCTTAATTCAAATTTGCGTATGGGGTGGCGGAAGCGCATTAGCCATTTCCATTCTACTGTTTATCGTCAATGTATTTAAAAACGTCCATGCACCTTTTCGTATGTCTTAAGGAAGTAATTCAAAATCCTTATACACCTCAAACATATTCTTGTATCGCATCCAGTAAAATCTGTTCTTTGATTTGATAATGAGTAGCTTGCCAGATCGCTCGTTTACCTTTTAAAATTAATAATTGTGGAACTTCGTGCGGAACACCTAAATCTGATTCAATAGCCGCTGAAAGCTTTTTACTCACTTGTGTAATGACGATATAAATAGGCAAATCCGTGCGAAGTCCATCCAATTCTTTTTTTGCTGCCAAACTGCTCACAGAAGTCATACTGGATTTAAATAATAGAAATGGTTGCTCATCCGACTTTTCAAGCAGTTCCCGCCACTCGTCAATTTTTTTTATTCTTTTCATTATGTATTCTCTCCTTATATAGAAAAACCGTAAATTTAGTTGATTCTTCTATTCTATACAGCGCAGTAGATGGATTCCTCTTTTTTGCTTATTTATTTTTCTCATAACAGACCTCAAAAACCCTCACTTATATAAGTGAGGGCCAAATTTTTTCGTAGCGAATTACTTATATATACCCGTTGATCCTTGACTTGTCTTCTTCACTAATTTCATCTTTTAAATCCTCGATACTTTCTGCTCTGCGTTCGTTTTTCTTTTTGATCTGTTCGAACTCTTTGCCCTCAGCAAATTTCATCGCATCTTCTGCTGCTTCCATATTGCTGATCGTCTTATTCAGTCGTTCTTTGTTGTCTGCAGAATCATTCGGCTTGGGATAATTCTTCGCCATCCTATACACTCCTTTTTGAAGTATTCGTTCTATATGATAGCTTTCCCCTATCTAGATGAACTATACAAGGTTCATGGCAAACAGTTCACTCATCATTGCGTATGTTTTTTCCTACGCTATCAAATGCTTGCTGCAACGGTACTTTTAATGCGGGTGCTAACGTTTTTGCATACTGAGCGGTAATATGGTTATCATCACGATAGACAATAATATTCCCGATGACAGGATAACAAGTCGTTTCATCACAGAAAGAGTCTGTTAAGTCTGCGAAAAACACATTCGATGGAATACCTTCTGTCACTTCCCACGGAGTTTCCTTTGCAATAGCTTGATCTCTCGGAACTGAACAGTCCAACAGATCGTCTGCTTGTTCAAGGCAGACAGGAATAATCTTTTGCATGCGGGGATTATCCCGTATCGCAAAGATGGTCGTAATTCCTTCAAGTCGTTTCCATTGATTGATAAATCCTTGCGGTACTTTTGGACGCTTATTCACTGTCGATGTCGTGAAAACCAAATCAGGTGGATCTTCTAGTAACGTATCAATTAAGTTACGATTCCATGGAATACACGCTTTTGTTAAATTTCCTTTTGGATCTTCGTCTGTAAATCGACAGCCATCATGACTATATAAATCGATTTTAAAATTCATGTCTTCCGCTAATTCTATTAAAGCCGGGAACCAATGACCTGAGTGAGATCCACCTACGAGCGCCAAAGTGAAATCAAAGTCCTTCAAAACACCATACGAACATTTCCTAACTTCTGTTAGGTTAGCTGATTGGCATTCCAAATCTTCATAAAATGCCGGTAGATCGGTTTTGATTTCTGATGGTGATGGAATCAGGTCTACATAAGATACAGTTTGCATATCAAACTTTTCTGATTGAGCCCCAGGGTAATCTTGTTCCTGGACAATATCCGAACTAGCAGTTGCTTTTTCAATATAAGTAGATATAGAAAATATAGAACTACATGCAAGCACTAGCATTGCAGACAAAACAACGAGTAGTTGCCCGTTCTTTTGATTTCGACCTATTTTTTGGACAGGTTTTTCTAATAACTTGGTAGTAATCATGGACAATACGAGGGTCGTCATCAACAGTAAAATACCGTGACCTACAGGTACTGTTTCTGTTTCCATATAGGAACGATAGAAAATTAGCAACGGCCAATGCCATAAATACACACCATATGTAAGACTACCTAAATAAATGAGAGGCTTGGTTGATAAAAATCGATTGACACCATATAGTGTAATACTTTCTGAGGCGATTAATATGAGTAATACTCCGCTAATAGGAATCAAAGCGAAATACCCAGGGAATACCGTCGAAACGGGAAATAAAACGCCCGTGAGACTAATAATCACTAGACCTAGCCATCCTAAGATCACACTCCATCTTTTATTGAATAATAAGTATGGAGACAGCAAAGCAAAAATTCCGCCAATACTAAATTCCCACATGCGCGTGAATGTATTGAAGTATGCAAATGGCTGGTTAACATTTGTTTGATAGACGGAAAAAGCCAGTGAAGATACAAACACTATAATGAGCGAACTAAGTACTGTTTTATATATAGGCGTTTTCAAAAATTTTCGTGCGATATAGCAAATAGATAGGAGTAAAACAGGCCAGATCAAATAAAATTGACCTTGTACGCTGAGTGACCAAAAATGTTGAAAAGGACTTGCCAAATTATCTTTTGCTAAATAGTCAACAGAATCAATTGCTAAACGCCAGTTTTCAAAGTAAAACGTGGAAGCCATCATATGCGCAATGATTTCGCCCCATTCAAACTGAGGTAAAAGAATCACTGCAAATATTCCAGTGAAAATCAAGACGACTGTGGCTTGAGGTACTAGTCTTCTCATTAAGTTCAGAAAGTATTCTATAAAATTCACTGAACCGTTTCGTTCTATTCGTGAGAGAATGGACAATGTCATCAAATAACCTGAGATCACGAAGAACACGTCGATTCCACCAGACACCCTACCAAACCAGATATGATACATAGCGATTAATAATGTTGCAACCGTTCGTACCCCTTCTATTTCGGGCCTAAACCTTTTATTGGGTAACTGTAGATCCGACATAACTTCCTCCGTTACATATGCTCTTTTAATTTTAAATGCATTCAATACTATATCATGAAACTATAGAAACGTTCATTTTTTCTATTTATTTTGTGGAATTTTATAAGCGTTAAAATAAGTATTTTCCTACGCCTTCCTTATGATTCAATTTCAAAGCACGATAAAGAACAGAAGTCATCATGAGGACTTCTGTTCTTTACCGTACATCGCCTATAACTTGATTCTTATTTAAGTGTATCTTGCATTTAATAATAAGATTTCTTCTACCATTTTCTATACATAGAAACTTGCCAATTAAATTCAACTTCGCGCCATGGAATTAAAGAAAGGACTCCGGTACCTGAAGTGATGTACCAATTCCTCACTTTTCACTTCACTATATCTTCCCTAATCCAAGGTACAGCATGCAGCAGATCTGGGAACACTGCATCTGCTATTGGATCTGTTGCACCAAGAAAAACGGTCTTAGTTCCCGCTCTCTTGCCGGCAATAATATCTGTATCCGTATCGCCTACCATATAAGAATTGGACAAATCTACATCATACTTCATTGCGAGATTTTCTATCAACTGACTGTGAGGCTTGCGACAATCACAACCAGACTTTGGCTTATGCGGACAATAAACGACTTCGTCAATTATTGCACCTTCCTTTGCAAGTTCTGCTATCATATGATCATGAATGGATTTCAATTTGGATTCCTTCATGTAACCAAGCCCCACACCGCCTTGATTCGTTACAACAAATATATAATCAAACAGTTGATTCAATTGCTTAATTGCCTCCGCAACCCCCGGCAAGAAATATAGTTGATTCGGTTCATTCACAAATTTCACTCGATCTGTCAACACTTCATTGATCACGCCATCTCGATCCAGAAATACAGCTTTTTTCATGTTGGCTTTCCTCCTAAAGAAAAGATCTTATCATTGTCATATTATCCTAATTACATTCTTTTAAACGTAGTGCTACCCAAGCTTCGCCAATAGATGTAGTCAAGCAAGATTATTGTGGTCTTACGAAATAACAATTAACATAACCTGTATGTTAGATTTATAACGAACTCCGAATTATTTTGTGATCTGTAATTAATGATGAGGTGATGCGTGGACATGGTAAACTCACAGAAATTCGATTTTAAAAAGAACCTTCCCTTAATGATCGTACTATTATCGGGTGCGTTCATCACAATTCTGAATCAAACGCTTCTCGCTACTGCCCTTCCGCCAATCATGAAAGATCTTCAGATTAGCGAAAGTACAGTGCAGTGGTTGCAGTCGATCTTCATGTTGGTCAACGGCATTATGATCCCTATTACAGCTTTTTTCATCGGAAAGTTTACAACCCGACGTCTATTTTTGACAGCGATGAGTATATTTGCTTTAGGTACACTAATCGCAGCGACTTCTCCAAATTTCTCTATATTGTTAATAGGTAGAGTTCTCCAAGGTGCGGGAGCCGGGATTATGATGCCACTCTTGCAAACTATTATGTTTTTACTATTTCCGATTGAGCAACGCGGAAAAGCAATGGGTTACTTTGGACTCGTTATTGCATTCGCTCCTGCTATCGGACCGAGCTTATCTGGTTATCTTGTCGATCAGTTCCCTTGGCGCAGCGTATTCTATGTTGTTTTGCCGTTTGCTTTGTTGAATATTGTAGCCGCTTATTTCTTGCTGAAAAATGTAACGAAACTGACCAATCCAAAAATGGATTATTTATCGATCGTTCTCTCTACATTCGGTTTTGGTGGATTGCTCTACGGTTTCAGTATTGCAGGTAATACTGGTTGGCTTCATGCGAACGTTTTGATCTCGTTAATCGTTGGGGCGATTTCACTCGCTTGGTTCATTTTAAGACAAATGAAACTGGAACAACCCATTCTCGAGTTTAAAGTGTTCAAGTATGGCGTATTCACACTGGCCACTAGCTTAGGTATGATCGTATTTGCTTCCATGATTGCATCGACAGTGATTTTGCCGTTGTTCATGCAGACTATGCTTGGCTTTAATGCTCTCCACTCAGGTCTTATGCTGCTACCAGGGGCAATTGTCATGGGAATCATGAATCCAGTGACCGGTACGATATTCGATAAATATGGAGCCAAATGGTTACTACTGTCTGGCTTCACCATTTTAACCGTCACGACGTTCATGTTTGCCAACTTATCAGTAGATACAACGTTCACATATTTAGCCATATTGAACGCTGTAAGAATGTTTGGGATTGCAATGATTATGATGCCATCCACTACACTAGGATTGAACCAGCTACCCACTCATTTAATTTCTCATGGTACGGCAATGAACAATACATTTCGACAGATTTCAGGATCCATCGGAACTGCTGCACTCGTTACAGTCATGATCACATCTGATCTGGATAACGGAACCATTGCAGGTCAAATCCAAGGGGTGAATACAGCCTTCCTCGTATCAGGTTGTATATCCATTGTAGGACTTCTATTAGCGCTGCTGATCAAGAATCCACAACTAAAAGATACAGATGCAAAGGTATAAAATGATAACAGGATGTCCAAGAAGTTGAAACACTTCTCTGGACATCTTTTTTTAGTGGTTCTATATCTACATAAAAACTTGATATGCACATGTCTAATTCACAATATTGTATAGTTAACTAGACATAATGTAAAGTTTGGTATACATTAAAACAAGACGAGGTGATGAATTGCGTGATTAAAAATCGAGTCAAAGAATTGCGTACGCGAATGGATTTAACACAAGGTACACTTGCAGAACAAGTTGGGGTTACACGACAAACGATAGTGGCATTAGAAAAAGGTAGTTATACCCCTTCTCTCTTGCTTGCCATGAACATTGCAGAAGTATTTGAGTTGTCAATTGAAGAAATCTTTTACAAGGAGGATGCTTAAATGAAGAATATTTTTATTTCTGTTACTTTACGAATCGTGCTATTCATTGCTTTAGCTATAATGGTTTTTGATTTTCTTCGGGTTGAACAAAAATTCATTCAGATGGATCGCGGATATATTGAAGGATTTACAGTACAAGTTAACACATGGCCAGGATCTTTGATGATTGCTATACTCATTCTTTTTATGATCGCTAATCTGATTCACTTTTTACGTATGCGTAAAAATAAGAATACGGATATACGTGACTTCATAACGTTCGAATACGATTCTACAGACGAACGAGCAGTGGCGAATACACGAAAAGCCATTAGTTATGCTTTTTCGGGAATATTAATTTTCTCCTTTTTCATGATTGGTTCATTCATGTTTATTCCTAACTACTTTTTGGATCATATTTGGTATCCATTATTCGCAGTAGCTTCTATTCCGATTAGTGGTTTGATTATTTATGCAATTTCATTTACCGTTTTGCAACGTGCTTAATAAGTAGATCGAATGGGTCTAACCCTATTCAATATGTAATGAGTTTATTTCTAGGAAAGAAGAAAGAGAGCATATTCACAATGTCTGCGAATATGCTCTCTTTTATTTGGACAAATCTATTTTCTTATTCAACGAGTATATAATGACTCCGCCAATTGTCATGGATAACAACTCGCCAATTCCAGCTGTCAGCCAAGTAGCCCAGAACGGGAAACCAAGCATAATAGTCAATTGGGCTGCAATGGCACACATGGACAATGCAAACACAATAGCAGTGATTACCATTTTGACGATATCGTTTTTTATTTTCTTTGTCAGTGCACGACATATTAATAATGCGACTAACGTAGCCATCGAACCAATCGGCACATCCAATATCCAAGTGGGTGACATAAAGTTTGCGAACATGACACCTAGTGTGACACCGATCACATACCTTTTATTATACAAAGCCAGATAGTTGAACATCTCTGACAAACGCAGTTGGACTGCGCCAAAACTGATCACTGCAAACACAAACGTCACCGCCACATACAAAGCTGCGACGAGCGCTGTTTTTGTCAGTTCATTCACCGTACTCTTACTCTTAGGTGAATCTTTAACAAAAGACATACTCATTTTATTTTCTCCTTTGTGAAATAGCGTAGTTGCTATTCCAGTAATAACTACGACCAAAGGAAGAAAGAGCCTATCGCTCGATCAAAAGTGCCGTAGTGCAAACAGTATTTGCTTGCTACGGTATTATAACAGAGTTCCTTGTAATACAAAAGCTTTATTTTGCAATCCAACCTCCGTCAATCGGAATAACCGCTCCATGAATATAATCCGCTGCGGAACTGGCTACGTATAATGTCAGGCTCGCAACCTCACTCGGCTGTGCCCATCGGCCTGCAGGCGTTTCTTCCGCTACCCACTTCGCCATTTCACCATCGCCTTCAAAATCCGCCTTGTTCATCGGGGTCTGAATCGCGCCTGGTGCAATTGCATTCGCACGAATCCCCTCGCGGCAGTAATCCATGTCCAGTTGCTTTGTGTAACCGACAATGGCATGTTTGGATGCAGTATAAGCTGCACCGCCACCGCCCGCCACAAGTCCTGCAATGGATGCCATATTGACAATGACACCTGACTTTCGAGCGATCATATGTGGCAATACTTCATTCGTCATAAAGTATGTACCTTTCACATTCGTATCCATGATTGTATCCCAAAGCGCTTCATCAGTGTCTAGAGTTTTTGCAAAACCATCGAGCACCCCTGCTGTGTTTAGTAAAATATCTATTGTACCAAACACGTTACATGCTTCTTTGACAGCGTGTGCTACTTCGTCCTTTGCACGGACACTTCCAATCGCATAGGCAAACTGTGACGGATACT
Organism: Sporosarcina ureae; assembly: GCF_002082015.1. Taxonomy (GTDB): domain Bacteria; phylum Bacillota; class Bacilli; order Bacillales_A; family Planococcaceae; genus Sporosarcina; species Sporosarcina ureae_A. Next base: position 733,157 of record NZ_CP015109.1, read on the forward strand.
CCTGTTGCAATTTCCTAAGATCCCCTTCGTTTATATCAAACGCAAAGACATTCGCTCCATTTTCTAAAAACGCTACCGCCTGTGCGTACCCAATCCCAGACGCACCACCTGTCACTACGACTGTCTTTTTCTCATATTCTGCAAATTTCATAATAGCCTCCCACATAAAAAAGCTCATGAATTCTCATGAGCTTGGATTCTCCCGATTTACTCTACGATGACCCAGTCTTCAGCTAGTAAGTCGCAAACTGTTGGTGTGAACATAGTATAGCCTTCACCCGTTACATCAATCACGAAATATGGATTTAGCTTTTTACCGTCTTGTTCGCTTTCTCCTACTAGCTTCACATATAATTCCGCTCCACCCCAGTTACTGCGTATGACTTTCTCTCCAGCCTTCAAACGTGGTAATATTTCTTCAAATGTCATGTATATCCATCCTTTATCTTTGTCATGATTCGCACAAGTTTATCGGGAAAAGTATACTTGATTATGATGTCTTTTACAACTCGAGACTATTCGAACCAGATTATGGAGCAGAATGAATATAACTTTTTACACTATGTGTTAAATCAAAGATTTTTTATAAATAACTTGCTATCCAACTTGCCATATTTCACATTCCATGATAAATTGAACAATAGAAAATTTCATTACGGAATCAACATGTATAACCTCGATAATATGGTTCGAGGGTCTCTACCAGGAACCGTCAAATCCTGATTACAAAATCATTTTTGTAATCGGGATTTTTCTATTTCAAAAAATAGTGTAGGGACACTAGTAGGAGGAATTGTTTTGGATTTACGTGTTTTATTATTGGCAGTATCCGCCGTTACGGTAGGACTGGTAGAATTGGTAGTCGGCGGGATTTTGCCCGTCATTGCGGATGATTTAAATGTTTCAATTGCAACGGCTGGACAACTCATTACAGTATTCGCTCTCGTCTACGCGGTAGCAGGACCTGTATTATTGTCACTGACCGCGAAAGTGGAACGCAAGAAATTATATTTGATTACTTTGGTCGTATTCTTACTTGGAAACATCCTAACGTACTTCAGTCCGACATTCGGCTTGATGATGGCTGCTCGTGTATTGACAGCTGCAAGTGCAGCACTCGTCATTGTGCTGTCGTTGACGATTACAGCAAGAATGGTTGAGCCGCGTGTTAGAGCTAAGTCGCTTGGTTATATATACATGGGAATCAGCTCATCGCTTGTTCTAGGGGTACCCATTGGGATTGTAGTAACGAACGCATTCGGATGGCGTTCAGTGTTTTTAGGAATTGCGATCTTGACAGTAGGTTCTATTGTATTGATTGCAAAGTTTCTCGAAAAAATACCGAACGCGAAAGTTCAACCATTGTCCGTTCAACTTAAAGCTTTAGCTAATAAAAAGATATTTTTCGCTCATTTAGCGACCATGTTTATGCTCGCGGGACATTATACGGTATATGCGTATTTCACCCCCTTCCTAGAGACTACGATGAAGTTAAGCCCTTATTGGATCAGTGTATTCTACTTCCTATTTGGACTTGCAGCAGTAGCAGGCGGAGCATTTGGTGGCGGACTCGCTTCACGTCTTGGCTCAAAGAGAAGCATTTTAATCATATTAGGGGCTTTTGCAATTAGTTTATTTGCACTTCCCTATTCAACATTCTCCATTCCACTTTTCATTATCTTCATGATGGTCTGGGGTGGATTAAGCTGGGCGCTAGCACCTGCTCAGCAAGACTATATTATCCAAAGTGATCCTGTAACTTCCGATGTGCACCAGAGTTTCAATAACTCGGCGCTACAAGTCGGGATTGCGCTTGGATCTGGCGTTGGCGGGGTAGTCTTTAGTCAAACAGGCAATGTAACAAATATGCCGGCAGTTGGTGGCGTAATTGTGATAATCGCATTCTTATGTGCCGCGATCTCTTTATCGATGGCTGTAAAGACTCGGCAGACCGCTATGTAATGAGATAGAATGGAGTTAACTCGTCAAAGAGTTGGCTCCATTTTTTATTGGATGCCCATTCTTTGTCATGAAATGAGGAATCACTATGACCGGCCTACTCCTTGATATTGTTATCATGATTGCATTCATTGTATATGGTATAGCACTTTGGCAAGGTAAAGGAGCGTCCTTGTTGTCAGGCTATAATACGATGCCAATCGAAAAAAAGATCCGCATTAATGAACGTGCGTTATGCAAGTTCATGGCGAAAATCATGTTCGCTTTAAGTTTTTGTGTCGGCTTGTTCGCTGTGAGTGAGCTGTTAGAGGAAGATGTATACTTTATTGTAGGATTAGCACTTTTCATAGTAGTACTAGTGTTTACCTTAATTTATGTCAATACAGGTAATCGTTTCAAAAAATAAGGTAGGTGTTGAATGACGAGTAGAATAGCTTGAAAGCGTTAGAAGCCGTATAACGATTTTAAAACTTCCACTTATTTGCCGCTTTTGTACGCATGATCAATTTATCCCTTATCGTTCCTTATCAAACGTGGAAGATCCAGAAATAGGCGTGCTATCGATCGGTGATCCAAGTCGTCCATCTGAAGATGGTTTAGACTATATTTGGGCTTTTGCACAAACAGTATTATAGTAGTATTTGAAAAACGCTCCGTTAGCAGGAAGCGTTTTTCTTTCTTTATGACACTTCTCCAATTCGCTCCATCATATCCAGTACACTTTTTAAGAATTCACCGATTTCCCCCATATGTTCTTCAATTAATTTTGGTTTAAAATGAATGTTGATCCTATTCATGAACCCTGGTTCTGTTTGTTCATGACGGAAGCTAAGTGTTTGTGTATAACTAATATCGTTTTCCCATACAGTACGGAGAATACTCGCAATTTCTTCACATTCTGTATCTACATCTTGAATAAATGTGCGGACTAGTAATGTAAGCGTACAGCCCGGATCCATGTCTTGGATTTCAAGTATTTCATCCGCCAGTTCCTTAAGGGATGAATGTAATTTAAGATCGACAATGACAGACGGAAAGCCGACTCTGGTAAAACGAATGGTGAATTCTCTTGCCATCACGGCTAAATCTAGTTGATCTTTGCGATGTAAAATATGAACTGTTTGTTCCAGATTATCCAAATCATATATATGGTTTTCAAATGCGACTTTTAAGTTTTCGAATACAGTTGGATGAGACATAGCGTGGCCTCCTTATCAATTGGATGTATAATTTAGTACGATTCAGCCACCTTATACTTAAACAGTGAAAGGAAGTTATGTATATGACAAAAGATACGTCGATTGCACAATTAAGTACCGAAGATTTACATGCACTGAATCGCTTAGAAGATAAATTAGGTGTAACGCTCGTTGCGTATGAAAATGTTAATTCACCTAAAACGAAATAATGGTGAAGTGGTACTTTCTATTACAGAAAGTACCACTTCTTTAAATAAGATGTACATTAAACACAAACCGTAGCTAATATTTTCTGGATATCATAAATAGCTTTATCTTTTCTAAACTGTTTTTCAATATGCGGAGTCAGTGAGCTTGATATCCAAATTTTCAATTCCGCATCCATATCAAATGTACCTGCAGTTTCTACACTATAATGAGAGATACTTTTGAATGGGACGGAATGGTATTCCACTTTCTTTCCTGTGATACCTTGCTTGTCTACGAGTATTAATCGTGTTTTCGTGAATACGATTAAATCTCGCACTAGCTTAAACGCGGCTTCCACTTCTTCGCCTTCTGCCAAGATCAAGTCTAGTTCTTTCCTCACTTCATCGTTGTTTACGACGGAAGCATTTCCTAAAAGCGCATCAAATAATCCCATTCAATTATTCCCCTTTTCTATATAGTTTTCCTCACATCACAATACACGTAGAAAATCTTTCATACTTTGTACTAGTAATGGTATTCTAGTTCATGCGAATGTATACAGTCTGAATAGTTTACCATGTTGCTATAAAATTGGATAGAAAAAGTAAAAAGCTGGCCATGTTATGTCAACTGATGACTTTACATGGACAGCTTATAATAGATATACAAATTTTGATCAAGCAGGCTTCTTACGCAACATGCCGGCAATTAAGCCTGTAATAACAGAACCAATAATTATTGCGAGTGCATACAGTAGAATTTTACTGATTCCACCTTCAACGAGTCCCATGACGAAGATTCCTCCGTGTGGTGCGCGTAAGGCGATATCAAATGCCATCGTAAGTGCACCTGCTGTCGCTGCCCCTATTACGGAAGCCGGAATGACACGCAATGGATCAGCTGCTGCAAATGGAATAACACCTTCCGTTATGAAGCAGGCACCGAGCACATACGCCGTTTTCCCTGCTTCACGCTCTGTCTTTGTATAACGATTTTTAAATAACGTTGTCGCGATCGCCATACCAAGCGGTGGTACCATCCCACCTGCCATTACTGCTGCGATAAATTGGAAATTCTGTGCATCTAGCATGGCAATACCGAATGTGTATGCCGCTTTATTGACCGGTCCACCCATATCCACAGCCATCATTCCACCAATAACTAAACCAACTAAAATTTGATTCGTACCGCCCATCCCTTCAAGGAAAGCGGAAAATCCAGTGTATAGCTTGGCCAATTGTGGATTGATAAGCAACATAATTATTCCTGTCGCTGCAATACTGAAAACCGGATAAAACAGCACGGGTTTTAAGCCTTCTAATGAATTAGGTAAACGAGCAAATAATTTCTTAACAAGTAAAGTGATATACCCTGCTAAAAACCCTGCAATAAGACCGCCTAAAAATCCTGAACCGCCACCCACTTCATCTACACCTGAAACCGTGATGGCGATCAGCCCCCCTATCATACCGGGAGCAAAACCAGGTCGATCAGCTATGCTTGAAGCTATGAAGCCAGCCAACACAGGAACCATGAGGAAGAATGCTTTTCCGCCACCTATAGTGTTAAGCATAGCTGCAAAGGCATTATATTCAGGACTGTCTGGATTAGACGATTCGATTCCCCAGAAGAAAGAGAGCGCTATCAAAATCCCACCACCGACAACGAATGGAAGCATATTTGATACACCGTTCATCAAATGCTTATAAAAACCACTCTTCTTGTCACTCGATGAAGTATCTACCTGACCTTTTTCCAACTCATAAATCGGTGCATCTTTTTTAATCGCTCTATCCAGTAATGCATCCGTTTCATAGATAGCATCTCCGACTTTCGTCTGGATCACATGTTTTCCAGCGAATCGAGCCATCTCCACTTTCGTATCAGCTGCCACAATAATGGCATCAGCTTCTGCAATTTCTGCATCTGTTAATCTATTCTTCACACCGGATGAACCGTTCGTTTCTACTTTCAATGAAAGGCCACGTTCTTTTGCTCTCTCATTCAATTTTTCTGCAGCCATATACGTATGCGCAATTCCAGTCGGACAAGCCGTAACCGCTAGCAAACGGACAGTTGATTTCTCTTCTTTAGGTGCTTGTACTTCTTCTGTTACTTCATCATCCAATTCCGACTCTTTATCATTGACTGCTTGCAATACGTCCGCTGCTGATTGTGCTGACAAGATTTTTTCACGAAATGAAGTATCCATCAAAAATGTCGCAAGTCTAGACAGTGCATCTAAATGGTCGTCGTTAGCCCCTTCGCTTGCTGCAATCATGAAAAACAAATGTGCCGGTTGGCTGTCAAGCGAGTCATAGTCTATACCTTCAGTAGAACGCCCAAACGCGATAGCAGGCGCCTGAACAGCAGCTGACTTCGCGTGTGGAATAGCAATTCCTTCACCAATACCCGTCGTACTTTGACTTTCCCGATTCAGAATATCATTGGTGAATTGTTCTTTGTCACGTAATTTCCCAGCATCATGTAACTGCTGAACCAGTTCAGATAAGACCGCATCCTTCGACCTAGACTGCAAATGAAGATTGATTGTATCCTCTGTCAATAATTGTGTGATTTTCATAGAATAGCACCTCTTCCTATAGTTTCGTAATGATCACTTGACTCAATAATGACTCAACATCTTCCTTTTTACATAAATCGGACTGGAAAGCGGTAGCACTTCCGCTAGCAACTCCATATCTGAAAGCATTTTCTGCATGTCCATCTGTAGAGTAGGATGCGATAAAACCTGATACTAGTGAATCCCCCGCACCTACTGAATTGACGAGCTTCCCCTTCGGCGCAGTAGCTGCCAATGTTTCTGTAGCTGATACATAGAGTGCCCCTTCCTTACCCATCGATATCACTACATGTTGAATACCTTCACCTACTAATTTTTTGGCATAGCCAACTGCCTCTTGTTTACTATGAATGGTCTTGCCAACCAATTCTCCAAGTTCCTGTTCATTCGGCTTGATCAAGAATGGCTTAGTTATTTCCATAATCTGTTTCAATGCAGGTCCTGATGTATCCACTACGAGCCTCACTTTATTTTTTTCACAAAGTGTAGCAAGCTCGGATACGAACGACGAAGGTAAAGAGGCTGGAATTCTACCTGCGATCACTAACCAGTCGTCTTCTGTTAGTCGACTGATTCGTTCAAGAAGCCCCTGAAAATTCTTTTCATTTAAAATTGGACCAGGCCCATTTAATTCCGTTTCTTCAGTCGATTTAATTTTCACATTGATTCGAGTAATATCTGCCGTGCGAATAAAATCGGTTTTTATTCCTTCTTTTTGCAAAAAGTCCTCAATATAGTCTCCTGTGAAACCACCAATGAAACCGCATGCCACTGTTTCTGCACCTAGTCTGTGAACTACCCGTGATACGTTAATACCTTTTCCGCCTGGATAATAATACACTTCATTTGTACGATTCAGTTCTCCACGCTCAAAATTGGATAAATACGCGGTATAGTCTACTGTCGGCATGAATGTACATGTGAAGATCATTTCTGCACCACCTTTACTAACGTTTTCTCTTCCAGTTCATGTAGAATGTCGTCTGGCAATTCATCAATCAGCAAGACTGCCTCTTCTATAGATAAAAATTTAATAAAACTACTTTTTTTCACTTTGGAATGATCCGCCACTATATAAGTAGTTCTGGATTGCTCTGCTGCCAAACTTTTGACAGTTGCCTCATCAGGGTCTGGAGTCGTATACCCATGAACAGGGTCAACTCCATTCGTACCTAAAAAACATTTATTGAAATGATATTGTTTCAATGAGTTCCTAGCTTGTTGTCCTACAAGTGCACCTGTTGTAGCTTTGACATAACCTCCTATTAAATAAGAGGAAATGCCTTGCTCAGTTAATGATTCAACATGAGTCAGCCCATTTGTTACAACCGTTATATTACGGTCTTTTAGAAAAGGTATCATTTGAAACGTAGTAGTACCCGCATCTAGATAGATGAAATCCCCTTCTTTGACTATACTTGCTGCCAAGGAAGCAACTTTTACCTTTTCTGAAAAATATTTTTCTGACTTGGCTGAAATGCTTAGTTCTTGCATGTCTCGATCTGGCAACGTGGCTCCGCCGTGAATACGTTGAAGTTTATTGAGCGTTTCAAGTTCAGTTAAATCTCGTCGGATGGTAGATTCAGATGCATCGGTTGCTTCTATTAATTCTGTAATCTTCACTGTTTTATGAGTAGCTAATTTATTCAAAATTAATTCAAATCGTTCATTTGTCAGCATGTGCCCCCCACCTTTTCTATCAATAACACCATATTACTTGAATTATTCAATAAAATCTATCATAATCATTCATAAGCAGTCAAAAACATTCAAAGCAAACTACAGGAGGTTTTCGTAATGATAAAAAAACAATTCGTATTTAGCAATGGTGAAGGTCTTCACGCACGTCCAGCTTCCCAATTGGTCGCTGCCGCCACTCCTTTCAAATCAGAACTTTCACTTGAGTATAAAGAAAAGAAAGTAAACCTAAAATCTATTCTTGGTGTGATGTCACTTGGTGTCGCTGCAGGATCTACAATCACGGTGATTGCGGATGGTGAGGATGAAGGAGAAGCGATGAATAAGCTGGAGGAATTATTACGATCTGAAGGCGCAGAAGACTAATGGAAAAGATCCTTCAGGGCATACCAGCCTCCAATGGTATTTCTATCGCCAAAGCCTTTCGTCTAGAAAATGCTGAGTTGACTGTACTGAAGGAATCCATTTCAGACGTGTCAGCAGAGATAGATCGTCTGCAAAGCGCACTCTCTCATTCCCGATCAGAATTGACGACTATTCAGAGACAGACACAGGAAAAGTTCAGTGAACAGGAAGCAGCTATTTTCAGTGCACATTTACTTGTTCTCGACGATCCAGATTTAAGCGCCGCTATTACAGATACCATTCAGACGCAACACGTAAACGCCGAGTATGCAGTACAAGAGGCAGCAAACTTATACGTTTCAATGTTCGAAGCGATGGATGATCCATATATGAGAGAACGCGCTGCTGATATTCGGGATGTGACGAAACGAATCCTTTCCCATTTGCTCGGAGTCAGCATTCAATCACCCAAAGCTATTACGCAAGAGGTCGTCATCATTGCGGAAGACTTGACGCCTTCTCACACTGTTCAACTGAATCCTGAACTAATTAAAGGTTTCGTGACGGATATTGGGGGTCCTACTTCTCACTCTGCTATTTTAGCGAGAACACTAGAAATTCCAGCTGTTGTTGGAAGTAAAACTGCAATGGCTACGATTCAAAACGGCGAAATCATTATTGTAGACGGGGAAGCTGGGAGAGTTATTGTGAACCCTGACGCAGAAACATTAGTCGCTTATCAAGAAAAACAGCATGCATTTGCTAAACAAAAGGCAGAATGGCAATTACTTGCGAATGAGCCCGCCATTACGCTTGATAGTCATCGCGTTGAATTAGCAGGAAATATTGGGACACCCGACGATGTTGAAAGTGTCTTAAAAAATGGTGGAGAAGCGATTGGTTTATTCCGCACGGAGTTTCTTTACATGGGAAAAGAACAATTCCCAACCGAAGATGAACAGTTCGAAGCCTATAAAAGCGTGCTAGAACAAATGAATGGAAAAGCTACCATTGTCCGGACTCTAGACATTGGTGGTGACAAAGAATTACCTTACTTACAGCTTCCGCATGAAGCCAATCCATTCTTAGGGCTACGTGCTATCCGTCTATGTCTCGATCACGAAGAGATGTTCAGAACACAGTTACGCGCTTTATTGCGTGCCAGTATATATGGAAACTTGCGGATCATGTTTCCGATGATCACAACGATTGATGAATTCAGGCAAGCAAAAGAAATATTCTTAGATGTAAAGCAACAACTCATCAGTGAAAAAATTGACGTGAACGAGACGATTCAACTCGGAATTATGGTTGAAACACCAGCTGTAGCTATATTGGCTGACATATTTGCAAAGGAAGTAGATTTCTTCTCAATTGGTTCAAATGATTTAATTCAATATACGATGGCTGCTGATCGGATGAATGAACACGTTTCGTACCTCTACCAGCCATATAATCCATCTATTTTACGCTTTATAAAAATGATTATCGATGCAGCTCATAAAGAAGGTAAGATGGTAGGAATGTGTGGAGAAATGGCTCGTGACGAAACGGCAATTCCTATACTACTCGGGATGGGATTGGATGAGTTTTCCATGAGTGCATCCTCGATACTTCGTGCACGTTCACAAATCCAGAAACTATCTAAGGCCACCTTAGAAAATCAGATAGATCATATTCTTTCCCTATCTACCGCGGATGAAGTATTGCAATTCATCAAGAGTTTGGATAGCTAATACTACGTAATGGACCACTCTCTGAATCTAGATGATTCAAAAAGTGGTTTTTAATTTCTCCAACATTGTTACTCCACACAAATATCATGCGAACTTGACTCTCTTTTTGTACGCTTAGCCTTATAATTGAAAAGGAAGTGTGTGGCTGGTTAGTCGAAATACATCCACTATATATTTTAATTAGTCAATTTTTAGATAATACAACTTCATTAGGTTGTTACATCATCTCCCAAGCATCAGATATTCATATACTACAAAGAGCGGTGGGAGGTGAATGCTTTGAAAAAAGAAAATCATTGTAAATGTGGAGAACACAATTACTGTCAGAAGTGCCCCCAAAAAAAATGTGGTGCCAAATACTGTACCCGTTGTAGAAAAGACTTATGTAATCCGTGCTTCATGGTCCGTTTAGGCGGTTTGCAAGACGGTCTTAACTTCCGTTTGCGCCAAATGGTTTGTTGTGAGGTGGAGTTCCAAATGGAAGAAGAAATTGTAAAGGGTACTATTACTTTTGTCGGCTCTAACTTTGTCGAGATATTCGTGAACGGGAAACCAGGCGAATTGCCCGCAGACTGTGGTTGTACTGCTGATAAAAAAGGAAAGAAACAAAAGAAAGTAGAACATCCAATCGGTAATACTTTGATTTTACCAATCGACAAGATTTCACAAATCAAGACCCTAGGATGTTGCCATTCCAAGAACCCATGCAGGTAGTATAGTAATAAAAAATCAGTCTCCAATTATAGGGACTGATTTTTTATTTATCTACCACGATGTGGCCAATATTTCCAATGGCGATGATACTTTTTTCTTTATTCAACTCCAGTACAATGGACTCTTTATTCACATCCACTAGTACCCCTTCAATTAGTGACCGTCCCACTCGAACTTTTATAGTTTGCTCTTCAAACAACAGCAGATACACTGCTAACGGAATTTTGAAGAATAGCTGAATAAGCTCTGGAGAAGAGCCGACAACTTTTCCAAACTGAAATGTCAACTTCCTACGTAAACGTGGACCGATATTCAGTAAATTGGCCTCCGGTACTAGTTCAGCATAGCAGCCCGAGGATTTGACCGATTCAATCTGTTCATATGGCACGATGATTTTATAATCGTCTCGCCTTAACAGGATGAAATCAAATGCCGCCATCACCACTACTCCGGAAAGCGTTTCATCTAAAGGATTTATTATCTCTACTTCCAGACCAATCAAACCGTCAAACGCCCGTTGATACGTTTCTTGAACGGATCGGTTATCGTCAAGTGCCAGATCCAGTAATAATCTATTGGCTTCTGCGATTTTCTTGTCTACTTCCTCACGCTTTTCAGGAGGAAGACAGCTTTCTGGAGATGGCAATTCCGGATTCTCTGCCCGGCTAGGACAGCATTTTTTCGGGATGAAAAAATCCTGTTTTTCGATTTGCTTTTCCATTTGCTTTTTCATTTGTTTTTTCTTTATTCTCTTTTTACCCATTTTCACACCCCCGTTCCTTCACAAACTATTGATCTAGTTTTGGGAGATGTTTTTTAAGCTCTTCGAACACCCGCATGATCCCCCACATCCCTTGCTCGATATCCCAGCGAATGTTTCCTGATCGATACATGAAATCGCCCGAGAATCCGTTATAAGCTCCTGCACCGCCAAGCAGTTGCAAATTTCTTTTAGCACCCGCAACGTTAAATCCGACATATGATTCTGTTCGTGAATAAATATCTTTGGAATCAAATTTCCAACGGTGACCATGCAGATGGAATGTGTGCGATCTTCGTCTTTCAGCCGGTGTGACTAATCGTATTGTTACCGGGTCCCCCACATAGCTTTCGAAAACTGGAGTGGATGGGTCGCCAAAAACATCTGAACTGAATACATCATGGATTTTTGCATGTTGTCGATAACGATTGATCAGCCGCTCGCTTCGATAGTTAAAGCCTCGCGACCCTTGATCATACGTATCTAGCAAATCCTCGTCTATCTCAGGCGGAGCCAGCAAAATACCGTCCACTGGATCGAAAATGACTTGATTGTTTTGATCAAGTAGCCTGACACCATCATGCATCACAATCACGAATTCTCTCGTATCCGGCAAGTAGGGATTGCGCAAGATAACATTCGCTCCTATCGTGACTGGCTCCAGTGTATACGGATCCAAATATTCGGTTCCCCTCGGCTCAGCAATGAACGCTCCAAATGCGCCTTGCGAACGATGGTTGCGGATATCCGCCATATCCCACATACCGCACACACCGACCGCAGAATCGACATACCAGCGATACGTCCTAGACTCACCTGGACCAACTGTTTGATCGCCATTGAATCCAACTGTCTCTCCTGCAGACGTCTTAACGTCATAATCAAGTAATTGAGCATGAAGTGAGATACGTAAAGATGGTGGATAAAATGCTTGCTCCTTCACAATCGGATACGGATAGATTCCGTCCTTGAAAGGAAACAGCTCTGGTTTCAGATAGCTAGTTAACGTAACATCGACAGTGTCCCCCACGTTGCCACGTAAGATGAGCGGTACTGGTTCTTTCTTGCCGTTCTGTATAGCCTCCATATCCTCACGCAACGCAAAGATGATGGCGTCCGGATCATGATCACCGAACGAGTTATACTTGATCGAGGTTTGAAAGGCTACAACATCGTACTTTCGCAGAGGGCCCTCTACTATCTCTATAGTTGGATCCGCCGCTGATGGAGGTTTGCTACCTGTACATTTTGGCAAAGGTGTTGAACGCTCTTTCGGTTCAGGCCGATCTGGCAGTTTGATCAGTTCAGGCACTTTTTCATCAAATGCCCGAATCAGCCCCCATAACCCATTCCATAAGTCCTCCTCCGTTTCAAATGTCCATAAATAATCACCTGACCGCGGTACATTCATCTCCATCGTAAATGATTCGGATATTCCTATATGCTGCTGGTTTTCCAACCTGGAATTTAGATCTCCGCGCTCATTCGGCCAACGTAGACCATGCACATTAAAACTATGGGATTCTTCCTGTGCCCCTTGTAGCAGCCGGATTCTGATGGAATCTCCCTCATAGGCTTTAAAGATCGGTGTAATAGGATCGCCTTTTACATAAGAACTGAAACTATAGGCGGGATCGCAGTCCTTGCCTAAACGGAATTGCAACGGTTCATTTTTATAGTTCACTCCAAACAGTCCTGGATCATCTGGTGAGCCCGGGAATGGCGGAGGTGCTAATGGTTTACCATCTTTGTTGAATAAATGTGTGAAGTCCTGTGCAAATATCGCAAAATCTCTATAATCGGGAATTAGTGGATTGGTAACAGTAATTTCCGTCCCCTGATCCACTTCTTCTCCAGTCGTGGAATCGAAATATTCAGAAAAGCGCGGATGGACGACACCGGAACCGAAGACGCCGTGCTGTTGATGGGCTGACGGGAATATATGATCATGGAAAAACCATGCTTTAAGCTCAACATCTGCATAATATGAGTATCGAATCGTTTCACCGGATAGAACGGATGAATCATAGTTCCATCCGATATTTCCACCGTCATTTACGAGCACATCGAACTTCACAAAGTGGATGTGCAAACCCGCCTCGTAAGTTCGCGTAACTAATTGGAATGCGTCACCATCCAAGATATGCGGCAAACGGTTTGTGAAATTGATTTCATAGCGCGTATTACTGGATGCATGGATGACGAGCGGTTCCGGTGCTTTCTTTCCTGAACAAATATCGTCCAAATCTTCATCCAGCACAAATATTCGTCCAGTCGGATCATGCCAACCTTCTCGGTTATAAATAAGCGGAATCTCAATTAAGGAGATATTGAACTCCTTTACGGGTACACCTTCAGGACACGGGTCGGTAAAAACTGCACCCGGTCTAGGATTTGCAATTGCAGCATTTCTCTCAAGTTCAGTCAACCCTCTACCTCCAACAATACTCATTGGTGGACGAGGTGCTTTCAAACCGACTTTTCCTGGAATAAAATTCGGGAATCCAGGTTTCTGTTTAGTTGGTTTTGGCGGCACCGGTCTATCCGGTAGTGGCTTAAGTGCCTTGATCGGAACACCATTCGGATAGCACTGGTTGCCTTCTTGAAGAGTATTAAAGACACGATTCATTCCCCACATCCCTGCAGCGAAATGTGGATAAAGGTGACAGTGGATGACTGCATCACCGAAAGAGCCGTGCAAGCTGCCAAGACCGTATAGTGGCTGAATCGTGTAATGACTTTGCGGACTAATGGCCTGCGCATCGAAAATTTCAGAAGCCAAATCACTTGGATCACTGAACCATTGGTGTACGTGATAGTGGAATACATGCGTTTCTTTCACGCCGCCATGAAATAGCCGGATTTTTGCAGGGTCCCCGACATACCCCCGCAGAATCGGAGTCGATGGGTCTCCGAATACCCATGAATCATGGTGTACCTCTTCTCCCTCACAGTTTGGACAGACGACGCCTTCTGCGACTAATTGTTCTCGTCTGTTTTCTGGCTCATAGCGGTAATTAGCACCATGGAATGACTCTACTTCTTGATTGGAGAAATGATTGATTGGCGTATTACCAGTTAAATCATCTACTTCCATTTCATCTGTAAACATCCATACATACTCACGAAACGAAGGCAATAAGGGATGATGGACATCCGCATATTGTCCGCTGTTTATTGGCTTGCCTGTTTCAGGATCGGTCCACCAGGAGAAACGGCTTTGCACACATAAGCCCCCTACCAGACCATTTGAATTGGAACCGTTCTCGTCACTCGAGACATTTCCTAGATCAGAGAAGTAATAATTTCCTTCTTTCATCAAATGCAGCTTATATAAGATTTTCTCACATGGCGCTACAGTCGTTTCCTTATTGAACCCAACATTCGCTCCATCCGATTGGCAAACATCGTATTCTGCTTCCTGAAAATGCATACCTGCATGGAATGGGAGTTTATTTTCAAACAGTATTTCCACGACATCTCCTTCATTCGCCCGGATAAAGAGCGGTTGAACGAGATCAACAGGCATAAAAGGGTTTTTCTTTACGAGTTGCTTCACTTTTTCTTCGTTTTCCTTCAATACATACATCATGCCATTCGGATTGTGATCCCCAAATGTGTTTAGGACAATCCGTATAGGAATGGCTACTACGTGGTAGCGTCTTTTCACTCACTTCACCTCATCTTCTACTCTTTTAATTCCGGGATTGGCACTCCATTTTCTGTTTCGATATAGAATACTTCAATGGTGTCTATATGAACAAACCATGTTTTCCCTTCCAATGCCGGGATAGATGTTGTCTGAACTTTCATTTCCACAATATCATCCACTACACTAATAATTTCCCCTATGAACATAAACGGAAAGGCTTCCGTCAGGATCAATACTTTTTTGCCTATGTTCTGGCTAAAGTGGACAACGATTCCCTCTTCCCGAACAATATTGATTGGCTGACATTCATTTTGCTGCGTCATGCATTCAACTCCTTTTTAAGTTAACGGAAAGACTAGATCACAAGGTACTTCTGTCGTAAATGACACGATTTTCTCCAAAGGTATACTCAGTGGTGTCGGGAACTTATAAAAAGGAGCATTCACCATTTTGACTGTAACTGGCGTTAAGGTTAGATGCCCTAGACCCACTTCAGAAACTGTACCGCAAAAAATTGGACGGAATACTTGGCCTAGTAGATTAAGCTGCACTGCCTTTGTAATGATAAGAACTTCCTGATCTATCAATCCTGAGAAATCATAGGATTGAATCTTTTCTTCATTTTTCACTATTTCTGCCTCCTCTAACTTTTCCACCAAATGATTGGAGCAACGTTCTCATCTCTTTTTTCCAAAAGGAAACTAGAGAGAGAGTAGATACAATGCGAATTTCCACTAAAGGAATCTTGCGTACTGCGCCGAAGCTCGTAAGCAGTAACTCGCTCTTTGTCGTATTCATGATCTTTCCGCTTACGGTTTCATTACTCAAAACGGCTTCCACTCTCGTACCTTTCCATGAAAGAAAGTTGGTCCGAAAGGATTCTTCAAAAAACTGTTGGACGAGTGTTTCTCTTTTGTTAACCGTTTCGCCAAATCGAAGTGTAAGATTTTTTTGCAACTGATTATCATACAGGTGATGCTGATGCGTATTGGAATAGGAAGGAAAACCAAATGGGATATTTGCTGTTTCAATATAAGTGTAGGGGATCCATATTCGTTTCTGTAGATTCGTCAGCATGACAAAATCTCTGCCGATTGCTGCGACTTTACCTTCTGTTTCCAAACAGCCGTCCATCTCATCGAGTGACGTAATGACAACTTGCTGATTTCGTTTGCCTTTGAAAAACTTTTTGAGTGTTAATGATTTCCTGAGAGGTTCATGAATTCCAGCTATCTTAAATAAATTTTTCTGGCCGATATAATCTGTCAAAACTCTAGTTTGTTCTTCCGGTCCGTTACTCGTTGGCGAGGAAAAAGCAGGATTTCTATGAAATTGCTTTATAAGGTTCACCTCCTTACTACCATTCCCAAAGTACTGCTAGATCTATTTGATGAGTTGTTGTAAATGATTAGCGATTTCTTTTATTTCTACTTTATTATTCCTTGTCGCCATATTATGGTGTGCTCGTATCAAATCCTGATCATCAACAATATACATAGACGTCGAATGCGTAACGAATCCATCTTCATTTTTGTCGTAATAAAAATTTAGGTATTTTGAGAACTCTTTAGTCGATTCTTCTGTACCTCTGAAAAACAACCAGTTAGGGTCTTCGATATTAAATAATTCTTTGTAACGCACTATTTTTTCTTTCGTATCGTATTCAGGATCCACGGTGATCGCTATAATAAAGTACTTATCTTGGGTGATTCCTCTACCTTCCATTTCCTCCTGCAAAGCGGTTAGATCCCACATTGTAGTCGGACAAACATCGGGACACTTTGTGTAGAAAAATGTGACAAGCTTCGGTTTGCCCTGGAAGTTTGTCTCGTTCCCACCCACTTCTGTAAACGGCCATTCCGTTACTTCCCCAATTTTCGGTAGTTCCACTGCCTTTGACCACACGGCGTATATAAACACGGAAAATATTGGCAACATCAATATGATGATGAACTTTTTCACTACTGTTCTCCTCTCCTGCCCAAATGATCTTCACCCTCTCATAGAACGGCGGATGAAGAAACAAACCAACGAATGAGAAAAGGCAATAAATATAGTGATGGTGAAAAGATTACTCGCAATCAATGAATTAGAGTCAAGGGGTATATTACAAAGCGCAGGATTTTTCAACACTGCACCAAGCATCATACCCATGACACCTCCTATCACGCCGTTATATAGACCATTTAATGAAGCTGGTGCTTTAATAAGCGAGCCGAATTGCCAACCGATAAACACTCCTAGAAATACGGGCAATAAATAAGTAGCGATTTGATCTTCCGGTAACAATAATTCGAAGTACAATGCTGTTGCGAAGGAAGAAATGGACGCAATTGCCATACAAATCGTTTTTGTGAATCGGTCGTCAAACAACAATCTTTTTTTCCTCACTACTCGATAGTTGACTAATATTTCACCAACACACCACATCAACAGCAAGATGATAAGTAGCATAGCCCCCTTCACGCCCTTTTAATAGAAATGAACAAAACACCTAAACTACCGATGAAGAAAGCATGTAGAAACCAGATAAACAGCATTTGCATCTCCAAAACCGTTCCAATCATTGGTGCCATTAGCCCGACAATCAGACCATTTGTCAAACCAGTCACAAACGTCTGATAATCAATCAACAAGCCAAACCAAGCTCCAACTGCTCCTCCGATAATTGCCGAGAGTAATGTAATATACGTAAAGTGAAACGGCATATGCGTGATTAATATGATTCCAAACAATAAAGCAGCCATCCCGCCCATAACCATGCTCATATTCATACCTAAATGAAAACCAATCAATTTCCTCATTTTTCGAATGTACATATAAAAGCCAATGATCAAACAGATGTCTGCATACAATAAAAACAGCAAGATCGACTGTTCCATAGGTCACCTCGAAATAGCATATGGAAGAATTGAGACAAATGTAACTTGTCTGTCAAATATTAGGGGGAATTGGGCTGCATCCTTTTAATTCCACTATTTAGTAAACAATAAGCGAAGATTTCACTGCCGATTACTCATCACACAAATATCATGCGAACTCGCTTCACGTTTGGTACACTTAGAGATGTAGTAATTTTAATAAGGGAAGTGTTTTTATGGTTGGACGTAACGATCCATGTCCATGTGGCAGTGGCAAGAAATATAAAAAGTGTTGTGAACGAAAAGATGCGGTGACAGTTGAAGATTTATTGACTGATGAAATGGAGCACTTATTGCAAACGTTTTATGATATTCATCCAGAGCGACCTGATGTACCGGCGTTCGTGGAATTCGCAAATACATGGAAGTCTTCACTAAATAGTTATTTACCACAAGAAATGATTGAAACGATTGCACTTGACGAATTCTTCTTTCATCAGCGGAGAGATATTTGGGACGACTATTTGGCAAAGCAGAAAAAGAAGCATATTCGCCCATCTATTCTGGAACTACTTGATAGATGGTCAGAGCCGCGAGTTTTTGTTGGTGAAGTAACCGCTGTCGGAGATACATATTTAACAGCTACAAGTATTCTGGGTGATGAAACAATAGAATTGTGGAAAGAAAGTGATAAGCCTGTTCCCGTTGGTGTGCACTTCTATTGCTTCATACTTTCCGATGGGACGTCTGAAGGTAATTATCTAGCAGTTTCAAGTTTAATTTTCTTCCCGACTGATCATTCGGAAGCAATTAAAAAGTTTGCTAAATCACTTGCGGATACAGAAAATCCTTCTCTAAAAGACTCGATCATGGAATTCTGGATTGCGCTTGGAGAAAGTGGCTATACCGGAGATGAGTTTACGGAATTTGAAGCAGGCGTTATCGAGTCAGCTAATGAATTTTTAATGCAACATAACCGAGAATCGAAAGCGTTACTGGAAGTGCTCGAAGACTTCTTAGTAGATGAGCAGCCAAAAGCGCGTAAGAAACTCGCCATCGCGGCAGGTGCAATCCGCTATGGACAAGAGAATACATTTTTCGAACCACTTGATATGACATTAAAAGAAATTGCAGAAGCGTTTGATGTTTCTACTTCTTCTATGAGTAAATATGCGAAAGATCTAGCGGAATATGCTCGCGACAAAAATTAATTGATATAAGGAGTTACGAACATGGTACTATCACATTCCCGTTTATCAGATGCATGGGAAGCGTATGAAGATGTAGACTTGCACGGTAAACAAATTCTGTCGAGTATTGAATTCACGACGACCTATTTATGCAATATGCGTTGTGAACATTGCGCGGTTGGATATATGCTACAACCGAAAGATCCACAAGCATTACCGATTGAGCTGTTGTTACAGAAATTGGATGAGATCCCCCACTTGCGGACGATTAGCTTAACAGGTGGCGAGCCGATGTTTTCGAAGAAATCTGTTGAGCAGTATGTCGTACCGTTATTGCAGTATGCACATGCGCGCGGAGTTCAGACGCAGATGAATTCAAACCTAACTATGCCTATTGAACGGTATGAAGTAATTGCACCGTATTTGAATGTCCTGCATATTTCACATAACTGGGGTACAGTGGATGATTTCATAGACGGTGGGTTCGCTCGGATGGAACGCAAGCCGCCACGTGAACGTCGTGCAGCACAATTCGCTCGAATGATCGAAAACAGCCGCGCGCTATCGGAAATGGGTGTCATGGTTTCAGCGGAAACGATGCTGAACCGCAGAACATTACCTCATTTACAGACGATTCACGAACAAATCGTCCATGAGATGAAATGCGGACGGCACGAAATACACCCTATGTACCCTAGCGATTTTGCATCCTCACTAGATGTGTTAACTTTAGACGAAACACGTACAGCAATGCTCGATTTGCTGTCATATCGTAATCCACAAACTTGGATGTTGTTTGGTACATTGCCATTTTATCATTGCAGTAATGACGCGAGAGACCATGAATTATTCGCTAAACTTGCAGCAAGTGAAAATGTCACAGTACGGAATGATCCAGATGGACGGTCCCGGTTGAATGTCAATATGTTTACCGGTGACGTGATCGTAACAGATTTTGGAGATGTCCCCCCACTAGGGAATATTCAAACCGATCATTTGACCGATTTATACGATAAATGGCAACAACACGCGCTAGCGAAAAGCGTGAGTTGTCACTGTCCTGCAGTGCGTTGTCTCGGACCCAATTTACTCGTTAAAGATGCTTATTATCAAAATATAGATTTTTTGAAGCGACAGCAAAGATAAGTAAGATGAAAAAACCACGTAGGGCTCATAGTTGAGTCCATACGTGGTTTTCATTTTCCAAAGCCTTGGAAATGTTCTTCGATTGCTTCTTGGAATTTCTCTGATGCGACAGCTTCTTTAATCGCTACGGCAAAATCCTTTTCACGATCTTCTTCTTTGACCGCAACAATATATTGCAATTCTTCACCAAGCTGTTCATGCGCAAGGGCGTCTTCCAATTCCATTTCATTGACCATGACATAGTTGTCTGGAATAATCGCCAAATCACCACTTGCCATGGATGGAATTAGTTGGGCAATCAAGATAGGTTGGATATTCAGGTTTTTTGGATTACTCTCAATGTGCTTTTCTGTAACCGCATAAGTTGAGACGCCTGGATCTAACGAAATTAACCCCTGCTGTTCAAGGAAGCGTAATGCTCGAGCCGTACCGAGTTCATCATTCGGAATGGTAATCCATGAACCATTAGGTATATCATCCATCGATGTCAACGAGTTGGAGTACAAGCCAAGACCAACGCTTGGAACTTCTGTCAAAGCAACTATAGGCAAATCATATTCTTCGTTAAACTGATTGAGACTAATTTGTTGTTGGTTCATGTTGGCATCTATTTTGCCATCAGCCAGATCTTTATTCGGCTCAATTAAATCCACATATGATTCGACTTCTACATTGTAACCTTGTTCTTCAAGTGCCGGTTTTAGTGCCTGATCGATGACTTTTGAATAAATTCCTGCTGTTGTACCCATTTTTATCGTTTCATTGCTGCCTGTCGGACTGCATGCTGTTAATAACAATCCAACGATCATCATCAGACCGAGTACTTTCATTTTCATCTTCATATCGTTCCTTTCAAAAAACTGCTATCTTCATCATATTCGCTGTAATTTTCACTGTCAAACCAAATCTTGAAATTAAAAAGATGTGCAACATTGTACACATCTTTTTGCTCGCTATGTAATTTTACCAGACTGCCGGTTTTTGTACCATAAGCCAAAGCATCACCATAAGCAATCCAATATAGATCCAAGCAGTGCGTTGCAATTTATTGACTACGGCATCCCTGTCATTGCCTGACTCATGGAATTTCTTCAATACAGAGGAAAAACCGGTAGCCAGGAAGAATCCGGACAGCAACATGACGCCTATTGTGAGAACAACCCACGAAGTGTGCCATGGCCACGGACCAAATAAAATCAGTAGGATACCGGACACAACAAGCACATGGCCTGAATGCATAACGAGTCGTATAATGACTCGGATAATCGCCAGATAGATATCTTCTGCTTCTGCTTTAGCAGAACGTAGCCGGCGTATTAATGGCAGCAAGAGAAATAAAGGTCCTACTGAAATTACAGCCGAGACTACGTGTGCAAAGACAATCGCTCCGTAATAAAAGTTCATTTAAAAGATTATTTCTGAGTTGGGCTGTATTCGTGCACCCAAACTTTCATTTTAGGAAGCCAAGGCATTTTGTCATGGATCGACAACATCGCCTGTTTATATTCTTCAACTGTTGTATGACCTTCTGATTTGGCGTCTTCATCTGTTAGTTCTCCGAGTGTTTGTTCGTATAATTTTTCAATTTTAAACTCTTTACCTTCTAACATCATCGTTTCGCCTGGGTATGCATAGACACCATTACGTCTAGTCGCCCACTTTTCACCGTTAAGTACTTTTTGAACATCTTCCGGAATGGTTACGAGTCTTTCTATGGAACATGTTTTTTTCGGATAATTTGTCATGCTAACACTCCTCTTGATTGGTTAATCTTACTCTTGTACTAGTGTAACCTTTTTCACCACTGAATTACAGCTTTTACTTCCCAATAAAATACCCTCGCCACCGGAGTGACGAGGGATGGTACTTATTTTACTTCTACTGTATGTTCTTCGTGCTCGTGAATATCTTCATTTTCGATATGGATAATCACTTGATAACTGCCTGCTTTAGGGAATTGATAATTTGCTGTATATTCACCAGGCTTGGATTCATCCGTATCTACCCATGTAGTTTCTTTGTCTGCAGAGATGATTTCATAACGGACCTGTGCCTTAATTGCTTCGCCGTCGAGCTGCGCATGCGTCATCAACTCTGTATCTGTCATTGCTTTTGCTTCCTCAGGTTGCATGAAGTTAATAGAAAGCCCTTCTACTCCATCACCATGTTCATGATGTTGACCTTCTTGTGCGCTTTCGTGTTCGTCCGGTTGCTGAGTAGCTTCTCCAATCTGAATTTGCTTTTCAGGCATGACGTGCATGCCCCGTGCAGTAACGTGAACTTGCACGTGATACAACCCGTCAGTCTCAAATGTGTTTTCTGCTGAATAAATACCTTCCTTATCATTGGTTGTTTCTACATGAATGCTATCTTCTTTCTTGCCTTCTTCCCAAATTTCATACTCTACTTCTGATGCAT
This sequence comes from Sporosarcina ureae, assembly GCF_002082015.1. Classification (GTDB taxonomy): domain Bacteria; phylum Bacillota; class Bacilli; order Bacillales_A; family Planococcaceae; genus Sporosarcina; species Sporosarcina ureae_A. The sequence goes on from NZ_CP015109.1 coordinate 755,608, forward strand.
CATCTACATATTCTTCACCTTGTGTCACGAGCGTAGTGATCGTTACCGGTTCATCCACATTTCCTTGTTCAGGTACTGTAAGTTCAACTTCAATTGGTTCAGGTAAAACAGCTTCCGTCGGTACCTTCTTGTCTTGACCACACCCAGCGAGAATACCAATCATTGCCGTACTCATTACAAACATTCCGAAACGTTTCATCTTTTCATTCTCCTATCTATTCATTTTACTGTTATGATTATAAAATATGATTACGAAATTTCAATGAAGTTTCGACAACTTTTTGAAACTTCATGTGGATTTCACATCTTTTCCGGAAAATTGGCGTATAGAGATTTTATGAAATGAGGCGTATTGAATTGGGTTACCAATTATTAGTCATTGATGATGAACCGCAAATGCGTGATTTAATTCGAGTGATTCTGGAAGATGTAGGATATAGCGTATTAGAAGCCAGCGACGGTTTGCAAGCTTTGTCAGTAATTAAGCAACATACTATAGATTTATGCATAGTCGATGTGATGATGCCCTATATGGATGGCTTCACTTTTGCAGAGGAAATGAAACGCACTTCCTCGATCCCCTTGATTTTTCTATCTGCACGTGGCGAGGAATGGGATAAAGTCCAAGGGTTAAAGCTTGGTGGAGACGACTATATCGTCAAGCCCTTCTTACCAGGAGAACTTGTGGCGCGTATTGAAGCTGTCTTGCGCAGAACCTACCGTCATAATCCTGTTCCACTCGTATTACAAGCAGGTCCCCTAACCATTAATGAAGACTCGTATACCGCACAGCTTAACGGAAAACCTTTAAGTTTAACTTTGAAGGAGTTCGGCTTGCTATTGTGGCTAGTCAAACATAAAGGACGTGCATACTCCCGTGAACAATTACTTGAATTGGTCTGGGGCGACGATCACCAGAGCAGTGAGCGTACAATTGATACGCATATCAAAACGCTTCGATTAAAACTAGGAGACGCAGGGAAAATGATTGAGACGGTATGGGGGATCGGCTACAAATTAGAGGACTCTGAATGAATAATTTGAATCTAAGCAAAAAGATGTTGATTGTATTTTTAGGTAGCATCACCTGCACCATATTATTCTCATTTTTCTTTATTCACTACTTGTATACCGATTTATATAAAGAACAGATTAAAGAGTCTATCATGTATCAGGGAAATCGAACCGCTTCTCACTATCATTACGGCGAGCTAAGTGATTCGATCATCGAAAAGATTCAATGGTATAACATCGTCTCGGAATATGAAATCATCGTCGTGGATCGTCTGGATGATCTAACTTCCTATTTCCCTTATCAGATTGATTATCAATCACTCATTAATGAAAGCGACGAGAAGATACTAGAAACGGGTAAGCCTGTTATGAAAGAAGGCTATGTGGATGAATTGAAACGGGAAATCTTTGGTGGAATTTTCCCTATTAAAGGCGAAAATGGACTAATTGGTTTTATTTATATTTATGTTCCGCTCGCTGCGATCCAAGATGTTTTTCATGACAGTCTTCCAATCATGTTACTTGTAGGCAGTATTTTCTTTATGGTTCTTTTTTTAATTTTGCAACGTGTATGGCGTTCGTTGTTTGAGCCGTTACAAACATTGCAGACCTATTCGGCAGAAGTGTCTAAAGGCGATTATTCAAACCGACTCAATACAGGACGGAAAGACGAGATTGGTAAACTGGCCACTGCATTCGATACAATGAGCCGTTCTCTTGAAGAACAAGATCAGCGCAAGAAAGATTTTACGTCAAATATTGTACATGAGCTCAGGACACCTTTGACGTATATTAGCGGCTACGCACAACTTTCACGCGATAAAATTGATTCGTCTCCTGATGATGTAAAACACTACTTATCGACCATCGAGAAAGAAACAGAACGCCTGAAGAAGCTCATACATGATCTAGTCGAGTTGAATCATTTAGAGCAAGATATATATACACTCGAAACGGAACCGATTGCAATTGCACAATTACTATTGGATACATTGGAATTATTTGCGATACGATTACAAGGTAAAAATATTCAATTGCACACATCGATTGATGAAGAATTGATTTTGGAAGGTGATCCTAAACGATTGCAACAAGTCTTTTATAATACGATCGATAATGCCGTAAAATATGCAGAGCAATTCATTTCTGTTCATCTCACAGCCAGTAAACAAGGTGTACAATACCGTATTGCGAATGACGGAGTAACCATCGGAGACAAGGACGTAGAGCGAATCGGAGAACGTTTTTTCCGTACCGATAAAGCACGAACTCGCACAACTGGCGGTACTGGACTCGGTCTATCAATAGTCAAAGAAATTGTCCGGTTACACACAGGTACATTTACAATTTCCAATGAAACAACAGAAACTATTGTGGTAATTGAATTACCGGAGCAAATGCAAAGGAGTGAAAGCAGTTGAAACGTCTGATTCCTTTACTGTTAATGCTCGTAGTATTCGTCAGTGGTTGTAGTGAACCTCTTGAACGTGGGAAACAAATCCGTGAATTCACATTCACGGATCAGCACAATCAACCATTTAGTTCCAAGGAGCTTTCTGGTTCGCCATGGATTGCAGATTTCATTTTCACAAATTGTACAACAGTTTGTTCGACATTGACGAGTGAGATGGCAGCTCTACAAGCCGAGTTGAAAGATCAGGACATCGACATGAACTTCGTCTCCTTCTCTGTAGATCCTAATACCGATACACCTGCAGTATTGAAAGACTATATCGCAAACTTTACTGATGATGAATCGAACTGGCATTTTCTGACGGGCTACACACAACTAGAATTCGAAGCTTTTGCGCGGGAAGAGTTCCAGACTTTTGTGTTGAAACACGAATCATCAACGCAAGTTGTTCATGGTACAAATTTTTATTTACTGGATTCCGAAGGCTATATTCTTAAAGAATATAATTTCTCGAACGAATCCTATAAAGAAGAATTATTGGCCGACCTAAAACGTATGAAATAACGGTCGGGTTGCGTGACGAATTCCGTCGATTCCGCTATACTAAGTAAGGAAAGCAGGTGTACGTGTTGGATTCTCGTTATTGGAAAGCCGGTTTTTTTACTGCGCTGACTTCATTTGTTCTACTCATTTTAGGCGTACGGACAGTTCTTGGACATGACTTGGTCGTCAATAACTATTTGACGTTCGCAGTATTCGGTCTAATGGTCGGCATTGTCAGTTCCCTTTTATTGTTCTATGAACTATCGATAGCATTTAAAATGTTCATGGTCGTACTAGTTCTAGCATTTGCCGAAATGTTCCGCAGCTTCCTGATGATGGACAATGAATTCTCGGAAGCGATCGGTATTTTATCTTTGTTTATTATATCATCGTTCGGACTAGCCATTTCCGTGATTGTTCAATTCATCGTAAAATTAGCGCGCAAAAATTAAAAACCGGTTGGAGAATTATTCTCCGACCGGTTGTTTTTTTGTTTTTTTGATTTGTTTACTGCGTAATTGACCGCATGCTGCGTCGATATCCGTACCATTTTCAAGACGCACACCACCGTTAATGCCTTTACGTCTAAGTGCTTCATAGAACGATTTAATCGCTTCCGGCTCACTGCGCTGATACTGGCCATGTTCATCAACCGGATTGTACGGGATCAGATTGACATATGACAAGTGACGCTTATCCGCTAGCAATCGACCCAACTCTTCCGCTTCTTTTACATGGTCGTTGACGTCACGCAATAAAATATACTCGAATGTGATTCGACGATTCGTCTTTTCTAAATAGTAGTTGATTGAATCCATTAACTTTTCAATCGGAAATGCTTTGTTGATCTTCATGATCGACGAACGCAACTCATTATTTGGCGCATGTAATGAAACCGCCAAGTTCACTTGAAGTTTTTCATCTGCGAAGTCTTTGATCTTTTCTGTTAGACCACTGGTTGATACTGTAATATGACGCGCACCGATCGACAGACCTTTTTGATGATTGACGACATGAAGGAAATTCATCAAATTCGAATAGTTATCAAACGGTTCGCCTATACCCATGACTACAATATGGCTGACTCGCTCATCTTCACCTTTACCATCCAGATACTCTTGCACTTTCATGATTTGCCCCACAATTTCTCCTGCATCAAGATCTCGGTTTTTGCGCAAAAGTCCACTTGCACAGAAACTGCAACCAATATTACATCCAACTTGTGTGGTGACACAAACTGAATGGCCATACGGGAATTTCATCAAAACTGTTTCGATCAAGTTGCCATCATGCATTTTAAACAAGAATTTCACTGTGCCATCTTGTGAAACTTGCTTGACGTTTTGTTCCAGTGTCTGGATCGCGAAGTTTTCATCCAATACATCAATTGTCTCTTGGTTAATATTGTTCATTTCATCAAATGATAAGACGCGTTTTTTATAGAGCCAGTCCCAAACTTGTGCAGCACGGTACTTCTTCTGTCCATTTTCTATAAGAAAGTCTGTCAATTGTTCAATTGTCAAACCATATATCGATTTTTTCATGTGATTTCTAGCCTCATTTCAAAAATTACAATCTTTTTATTATACTACAAGAATGCGGTTAAAGGAACAACTGATTCGTTTTATAATTGTTTTTGCTGAATATTTTTGTCGGTTCTGAGTTTCAGGAAAAATGCCAATAAATTCAATGCCGCAAGTACTGCGAAGAAAAAACCCATTCCTGTATGTCCTGTCGCGATTCGGTCATATGCAAAGTAAGCCATCACCAGACCAATGACGAGATCAATGATTTTTGAATTAAACAAGTTATTACCCCCTTACTGTCCTAAACGTAGTATATCAGAAAAAAGCACCTGCAATCGAATTTTCATTCGTGACAGGTGCTGTATACGTTATCTATTGTTACACATTTGTTGCAGAAAGATTATGCTTTTTGATGAAATCTGTTAGAACTGACTCAAGGTTCGGTGTTCCGATTTCATCCAAGTCATAATAGACACGTGTGCATGGTTTGTTGATGTTAATGACACGTGAAAGATCCATAGGTGTACCGATAATGACTGCATCTACATCAGCTGCGTTGATCGTCGCTTCCAGATCTTTTAATTGCTCATCACCATACCCCATTGCCGGTAAGATGTTTTCAATGTGCTGATACTTATCAAAAGTAGTGATCAAGCTTCCTACTGCATATGGACGTGGATCGACAATCTCAGTTGCTCCAAGACGCTGTGCTGCAATCACACCCGCGCCCAGTTTCATTTCACCGTGTGTCAATGTCGGGCCATCTTCAACGATCAGTACACGCTTGCCTTTGATGATTTCTGGTTGATCTACAGAGATTTTTGATTCAGCTTTAATAATCGTACTATTTGGTGCCGCAAATTTAATATTGTTTTCAACTGTTTGAATAGCTTCTTCCGATGCGCTATCAATTTTGTTGATAATCGATACATCTGTTGTACGCAAACATACTTCACCTGGATAATATTTCAGCTCATGACCTGGACGGTGTGGATCAAGAACTGTAATTGCTAAGTCCGGCTCATAGAATGAAAAGTCGTTGTTCCCGCCGTCCCAAAGGATTACGTCACAGCCGTCTGGATCATTTTCAGCAGCATCCAAAATGTCCTGGTAATCTACACCTGCATAGATGATATTTCCACGGTCAACGTGTGGCTCATATTCTTCCATTTCTTCAATTGTACATTTATGTTTTTTGAAATCTTCTACTGTTGCGTAGCGCTGTACACGTTGTTCAGCCAAATCGCCATAAGGCATCGGGTGACGAATCGCTACTACTTTCAAATCATGTTCAAGCAATGTTTCGATAATTTTACGTGAAGTCTGACTCTTCCCTGTTCCAGTTCTAACTGCACAAACAGAAATAACTGGTTTATTACTTTTGATCATCGTTGCTTTTGAACCAAGTAGTGTAAAGTTAGCGCCTGCCGAGTTGACAATCGCACCAATTCCCATCACTTTTTCATAACTAAGATCACTGTAAGAAAATACACATTCATCTACTTTTAGTTCTTTGATTAACTCAGGTAGTTGATCTTGTGAATAAATAGGAATTCCTTCAGGATACAACTCACCCGCTAATTCAGTCGGGTATTTACGTCCGTCGATATCCGGAATTTGTGTAGCTGTAAATGCTACGACATTGTACTCCTCTTTACCACGGTAATATGTATTGAAATTGTGGAAGTCTCTTCCTGCTGCACCAATTATAATTATATTTTTAGTTTTCATAATTTTATCTCCCCAATCAAGCTTCTTTTCATTATTATAAGACAACGTGTATAAAAATACAATAGAAAAGTTTTGTAATTCATTAATTTGTATACGTATACATTGATTAAGTATATCAAACCTTGTCATAAAAGCTGATTTAACAAGGTTTTATACTACTTCCTATACATACATGCAAAGAAAAAGCCATTCAGTATCGAATGGCTTTTGATCGATTTATTCATTAAGTCAGTTGTTTAAGCACTTCAAACAGCGTGTTCATCTGTTCGTCTGTACCGATGGAAATACGTAAATACGCACGAATGTCCGCTTGATCAAAGTGGCGTACTAAAATGCCGCGGTCCTTTAATTGTTGATACAACACTTTTGCATCCTTATGCAGAGGTTTTACAAAGACGAAGTTGGCATCTGAAGGCAAAACTTCAAACCCTAATTCTGCTAAAGTTTGGACTGTATATTCACGTGTGCGAATCACTTTATTTGTACTCTCTGTGAAGTAGGCATGATCTACAAATGCAGCAGTAGCCCCTGCCATAGCTAAACGATCAATCGTGTAGGAGTTGAATGAATCTTTGATCCTCGTCAAGCCCGCTATCAATTCAGGTTGTCCCAGTGCGAATCCGACACGCAACCCAGCGAGTGCACGAGATTTAGACGTCGTCTGAATCACAAGTAAATTTGGATAACGATCAATCAGCTTCATCGCAGACGGGCCTGCAAAATCAATATACGCTTCATCAATAATGACTACTTGATCCTGGTTGTTTCGCAAAATGTCTTCGATTACATCCAACTCAGCATAAATACTTGTCGGTGCGTTTGGATTTGGTAAAATGACGCCACCTGGTGAATTATAGAACTGCTTTTTGGGTATAGTAAAATCAGCGTTCAACGGCACTTTTTCGAATGAAATATTAAATAGCTTAGAATAGACCGGGTAAAAGCTATAGCTAATTTCAGGGAACTTAATAGTTTTTCCTGGCTCAAAAAACGCCATGAATGAAAATGCCAGTACTTCATCAGAGCCATTACCAACAAACACATGATCTTTTGTCAATCCGTACGTCTCCGCTATCGCGTGACGCAATGGATCTACTGTTGGTGAAGGATAACGCTGTAACGTGTTGCCGTTCAGCTCCTCTTGAATGGCCTGCAATACTTTAGGGCTTGGTGGATACGGATTTTCATTCGTATTTAATTTAATGATATCTGGCTGATTCAACTGCTCACCCGGAACGTAAGGTTCTGTACGGCGCGCAACTGTGCTCAGAAATCTACTCATTGCGCGGCACTTCCTTTTTTGGTCTTCTTTCACGTAGCACTTGCTGAACATCCGTTAGATCTACGTCAAGAATATTCATCAATACAAGTGTGTGGTAGACCAGATCTGCAATTTCATTGGACACTTCTTCTTTATCAGCATTTTTTGCACCGATTATGACTTCTGTTGATTCCTCTCCGACTTTTTTCAATACTTTGTCGATACCTTCGTTGAATAAATACGTCGTATATGAGCCATCTATCGGATTAGCTTTGCGATCTGCGATTTCGTCGATTACTTCATAGACGACTTCACGTAATGATTCTTCTTTTTCCATTGCCGTTGTGAAGAAGCAAGTTTTCTCGCCTGTATGACATGCAGGCCCTTCTGGTGTAACTTGGACTAGCAATGTATCTTGATCACAGTCGACAGATATACGTTGCACTTGCTGTGTATTTCCAGATGTTGCGCCTTTATTCCAAAGTTCCTGTCTGGAACGGCTATAAAACCACGTTTCATTTGTTTCTAACGTTTTTTCAATAGATTCCTTGTTCATATAAGCAAGCATTAGGACTTCACCTGTGCGATCGTCTTGTACAACCGCTGGGATTAGACCTTTGTCGTCGAATTTCAATGCGTTGATGTCTAGTGTCATATTAGTCATTCCTAACTGCAATATTTTCTTCTGCTAAGTAATTTTTTAAGTTTCGAATATTGATTTCATTGAAATGGAATACGGATGCGGCCAAGGCTGCATCAGCCTTTCCTTCTGTCAGTACGTCTTTAAAGTGTTCAGGTTTTCCTGCACCACCACTTGCGACGATTGGAATATTAACTGCTTCAGCCATAGCACGGTTGAGCGCAAGATTATACCCGTCTTTGACGCCATCTTCGTCTACACTATTGACGACCAATTCACCAGCGCCAAGTGCCTCCATTTTCTTCGCCCATTCAATCGCGTCTATCCCTGTTTCTTCCATACCACCTTTTGCATAAACCGACCACTTGTTATCGCCTTCTTGACGAACATCCATGGATAACATTACACGCTCTGAACCGTATTTATCCGCTACTTCTTTAATTAATTCCGGATTAGTTAAAGCCGCACTATTTATGGAAATTTTATTACCGCCTAGTTCAAACACTTTGTCCACATCTTCGAGCGTACGAATGCCTCCGCCTACGATGAATGGGATCGGTACTTCTTTTGCAATTTCCTCAATTAAATCAAGGAACATACCACGATTTTTTGTCGATGCCGAGATGTCATAGAAGACGAGTTCATCTGCACCGTCCGCGACATATTTTTTTGCTAATGTAAGGGGATCTGCCACTTCCTGAACGTCTAGAAATTTCTTTCCTTTTACAACTTTACGATTATCTACGTCCAAACACGGAATGATCTTTTTAGTTGTTGACATGACTGTCGTCCCCCAATAATTTTTTTAAGGATAGATTACCTTCATATAATGCCTTACCGATAATAGCACCGTACATATCTTCAGCAGCGAGTCTCTTAATATCTTCTTCTGTCGATACACCACCTGATGCGATGATATCAATCGAAGACGCGTCATCCATTATTTTCAGTTCTTCAAAGTTAGGTCCCTGAAGCATGCCGTCTTTCATGATGTCTGTATAGACAACTGTTTTGACGCCAATTTCCGCTAAGTCCTGCAATAAATCAACTGCTTTGACATCACTTGTTTCGGTCCAACCGTCAGTTGCAACTAAGCCGTTGCGCGCGTCGATTGAGACAGCAATTTTGTCACCGTATTTTTCAACGGCTTTTTTCAAGAATTCAGGATCTTGAATTGCTGCCGTGCCGATAATGACACGTGCGACACCGTTTTGGATATGCGAGTCGACAATGTCCATGTTGCGGATACCGCCACCTACTTGAACAGGTATACTGACTGATTTCGCAATAGCTTCGATAGCCTGTTTGTTGGCGGAGTTTCCTGTTTTGGCACCGTCTAAGTCTACGACGTGGATGTACTCGGCTCCTTGGTTTTGCCATTCCTGTGCCATATTGGTTGGTGAGTCATTGTAAATTATTTCTTGCGCATAGTCACCTTGGATGAGGCGAACGCATTTGCCGTCTCTAATGTCGATTGCTGGGAATAAAATCATCAACTAGTCCTCCTAATAAATGAAGTTTGGATACTACATTGCCACCGTTGATCTGCACTCTGGGCGGACGCTTTCCTGCGGGCATGGCTTGAGCTTCTCGCTTCGCTGTGGGGACTCAAGACTCATGCTTATGCGGGAGTCGCTACCCGCAGTGAAGATCAACTAGAATATCTTTTAGAATTCAAAACCCCTAAATAGTTAATTACAAAGATCCTTTAGTAGAAGGAATCCCTTTTATTTCTGGGTTGATAGTGCTGGCTACGCGTAGGGCACGGCCGAAGCTTTTGAATACGGATTCTATGATGTGGTGTGTGTTCTTTCCGTAGTTCAGATTGATGTGTAATGTGATTTTGGCGTTGTTTGTGAATGCTAGGAAGAATTCTTCAACTAGTTCTGTGTCGAATTCTCCTACTTTGTCTTTCATTCCGTCTACGTTAAAGACGAGGAACGAGCGACCGCTGATATCAATAGATGCAGTGGATAATGCTTCATCCATTGGCGTGGAAACTAGAGCAAAGCGTTCTATTCCTTCTTTTGTACCGATACATTGGTTGAATAATTGTCCAAGTACGATACCGATGTCTTCTACGGAATGGTGTTGGTCTACTTCAATGTCGCCATCGCACGTAACAGATAGATCAAAACGTCCGTGTTTTGCGAATGCCGTCAGCATATGATCAAAGAATCCAACGCCAGTATGAATATTTGTTTTTCCCGTGCCATCTAACGAAAACTCCATTTCAATAGATGTTTCGCCAGTCTTACGTGTTAGTTGTTGTTTACGCATTAGTATCCTGCCTTTCGTACTTTTATCGAGTTGGCATGTCCTGTTAATTGTTCGGCATCCGCTAATGTAATGACGTCATCTGCCACTTCTGCCAACGCGTCTTCGGAATAGTAAATAATACTCGATTTTTTCATGAAATCATATACGCCTAATGGAGAAGAAAACGCTGCGGTTCCACTCGTCGGTAATGTGTGATTCGGTCCAGCCATATAGTCACCCAACGCCTCGGGTGAATGTTGACCTAAGAAGATCGCTCCAGCATTTCGTATAGCTGCCAAGTGCTCCATAGGATGATCAATCATAAGTTCCAAATGTTCTGGCGCTAAACGATTCACGATATCAAATGCTTCTTTTAATGAATCCACTATAATGATACGTCCGAATTGTTCTATAGATTGTGTTGCGATTTCTTTACGATCGAGTTCAGCAAGCTGACGTTCTACTTCTTTGGATAGCTCAGTCGCAAATGTTTCGCTGGTCGTGATACATACGGCCGCGACACGCTCATCGTGCTCAGCTTGGGACAACAAATCTGCTGCTGCATAAATAGGATTCGTATGGGCGTCGGCTACGACACAAATTTCACTTGGTCCAGCAATCATATCGATTGCTACATCACCGAACACCCACTTTTTCGCTCTTGCGACGTATGCATTCCCAGGGCCCGTAATTTTGACGACTTTTTCAATTGTCTCAGTACCGTACGCTAGAGCAGCTATCGCTTGCGCTCCACCTACTTTATAAATTCGATCGACCCCCGCTTCTTTAGCTGCAACTAAAACGTAGGGATTAATCTTGCCATCACGTTGTGGTGGAGTCACCATGGAAATCCGTCCGACTCCTGCAATTTTCGCTGGCAATGCATTCATTAAGACCGTTGACGGATAGGCTGCTTTTCCGCCCGGTACGTAAAGTCCAACACTGTCGATCGGTGTTACTTTCTGACCGAGCATGATGCCTTCATTTGGATTCAAAAACCATGATTGCTCTTTTTGCGCTTCGTGATAAGTCGTGATACGCTCTTTTGCTGAACGCAATGCACGGTAGAAATCATCTGCAACTGCTTGTTCCGCTTCATTGATTTCTTCTTCTGTGACAAGCAAACTATCAAGCAACACTCCGTCGAATTGTTCGGTAAAATCCAGAACTGCCTTGTCTCCTTCAGAACGAACTTTGTCGATGATGGAAAGGACATTGCGATCAAATTCTAGATCCGTTTGATTGGAATCGTCGCGTCTTAGTAATTCCTCTGTAAATTCGGCACCACGAATGATCTTCATGAACGCACCTCCAAGCCTTCCTTCATATCTCTGATAAATTGCTGAATATCCTCTGTTTTTGTAGCATAACTCGCTTTGTTGACTATCAAACGAGCGCTGACATCTGCCATCTCTTGTAAGACAACGAGACCATTTTCTTTTAAAGTCGTACCCGTTTCGACGATATCGACAATGACATCTGACATGCCGATCAATGGTGCGAGTTCAATTGACCCGTTCAACTTGATCATTTCCGTACGAATACCTTTTTTATCGAAATACTCTTTCGCAACTAATGGATATTTTGAAGCTACTGTCAGGAATGGTACGTTTTCAACTGGCGTATCAGGATATCCTGCCACCGCCAGTTTACAACGTCCAATTCCTAAGTCCAATAATTCATAGACATCACGAGGATCTTCCATCATGACATCCTTTCCCACAATCCCTACGTCCGCTGCGCCTTTTTCAACGTATACCGGAACATCTACTGCTTTGACAAAGATTAGTTTGATCTTTTGTTTGTCATCATAGATCACGAGCTTCCGGCTTTCATCCGTAAATTCTGAAAAATGTACATCCGATTTTTCAAGGAACTTCATCGCACGTTCCGCTGTACGTCCTTTCGCCATTGCTACTGTTAGATAATCCATTCAGGTGCCCCTTTCTTGCCAGTGATCAAATCAAGCAATTGTTTAAAATCCATGAACTCTTTTGCTTCGTCTTGACTTACTAGTTTATTTTGCTGTTCTGTTAATTGAATTGTATAGAGACTGTCTGTCTGGTGTTTTGCATCGACTATAGGTTTAGAAATGACACGATAGTCACGTTCTCTCAATTCATTCGTAATATCAATTGCGTATTTAATACGGCTTTCTTCATATAATACAATCACATCTATGCTGTATCGTTCTTTCCGTTCTCTAGTAGATGATGCTTTGACTAATGATTCGATTTCACATGCAAAACCGATTGCCGGTAATTTCATGCCAAATTCTTCGCTTAATGCATCATAACGCCCACCCATTAGTACCGGCTTTCCAAAGTTCTCTACATAGCCTTGGAAAATGATTCCTGAATAATACCCCATATGATTAATCAAACCGAGATCGATGACGATATGCTTCTTCAAGCCATATAGTTCAACGATATCGCACGTTCGCTGTAAATACTTGATTGCATTTTGCGCCGATTCACTAACCTGTAAGTTTCGTAGTCTTTCAAACACTACTTCAGGTGCACCGTATAATAGAGGTAATTGCTCAAGTATTTCTTTAATAGAGGGATCTATTGATAATTGCTGTAAGAACGGACCTATTTCCACGACGTTTTTTGCTTGAATCAACGTCTTAAGTTCGGCCGTTTGTTCAGTAGTAATATTAGAGTCCGCAATTAATTCATTGAAGAAACCAGCATAACCAATCTCGATTTTCACATCTGTAAAACCAACGTCTCGTAATGCATGACATGCAAGCATAATTGTTTCGGCATCTGATGCGGGTGAACTCTTGCAGTAGAACTCGACTCCTGCCTGTGTTTTACCGATTCGTTCATTTTCTTGGAATGTCTGCCTAAATACTTCTTGCACATAATAATAACGCATTTCTTCGGGTAGATTATCATTCAACTGTACGAGTTGCTGTGTCAACGGGATTGTTACGTCCGGGCGTAATACGAGTACTTCACCGGTATAGTCAATCACCTTGATCATTTCGTTTTGATTGATTGAGGTACGTACATTGGAATACAGATCATATTGTTCGAATGCGGATGTTTTAATACGCTTATAACCGTATGTAGTGAATCGTTTTCCTAATGTGTCGATAATTTTTTCATGCTTTTCATGTTCATTTCCAAGAATTTCAGAATACAAGATATCTTCTACCGCCTTCCATGCAAATATATACTTCATTGCTTTACTACGCTAAAGTTAATTATTACTATAATGGTTATGTAGAGCATTGTCAACTGTTAGTAGCATCGTTCATCTGCTACAATATGTACTATAGAAAAGGAGATTGGATACTATGTTTGATTATCATATGCACAGCGCTTTTTCAGCGGATTGTGAAATTCCGATGGAAGAGATGGCCAAAGCTTCTATTGCTAAAGGCCTTACCGAAATTTGCTTCACCGATCACGTCGATTATGAATACCCAGATGAAACGATTCATTTCGATTTTGACAAACTCGAATATGCACAAAAAATTCTTCAATTGAATGAACAATTTGATGGGCAACTGACCATTAAAAAAGGTGTTGAAATTGGCTTGCAACCTGACTTATTGCATCTCTATGAAGAATTGATGGACGAGCATGAATTTGATTTCGTCATCTGTTCACTGCACACCGTCGAAAATAAGTCCTTACACTATCGCGAGCTATTTGAAGATCGTTCAACAGAGGCTGCCTTTGAGACGTATTATAAGGAGTTATTGTATTGCGTCCAGAATTATAAGCGTTACAGCGTGCTTGGACATACGGATTTAATTAAACGCTATACTGATCAGCCGCCAGCCAATTTATTTCATGACTATTTAGAAAAGATCTTCAATACTATTATACCAGAAGGTAAAGGGATTGAACTGAATACTTCGGGAACTCGCTACGGCTTGCCACATAATATGCCAAGTGAAGACATTTTGCGTTTGTATAAACAATGTGGAGGCGAAATCATTACACTTGGTTCAGATGCGCATAGAACGTCAGAAATCGCACATGAGTTCAAAGAATCTATAGAGTTATATCAATCAATCGGTTTTAACTATTTGGCTACATTTACAGAAGGCCAACCTGAATTCCATAAAATTTCTTCTTTATAAGAGGTATAGAAAGAGGCTGGGATATAACTATCTCACCCCGTTCCCCTGCACTCCGAAAGGCACGCTTTCCGAGGGGCGTGGCTTGAGCCAAGCGAACAACGTAGGGTTCGCTTTGCCGTATTTCTGTGTACTTTGCAGAAATTAAGGCACCTGTCCAGGGTCTCAAGACGCACGCTGATCCCTCAGGAGTCGGCCTTTCTCCGTTCCGGTACACTCTGATACTCTAAAAAAATATTTTCTGATAAGAACAGAAAAAAAGCGTAAAGGATCCCCCCTTACGTTTTTTCTGTTCTGTCCCAACCTCATTTTTATTTTCAATATATCCCTATCGTCTGAACAACCATGTTTTCAATAAAGCCAAGCGTTCACGAAGTCCTACTTTTGCTTTGACAGATTCAGGAGTCTTCGCTGGAACAACATCAGACTCCCAACCGAGCTGTCTCGCAAGAAATCTTGCTCTAGCCAAGTGGTAATCGCTACTGATTATGGTCACGCCTTCCACTTCAGGAATCATACTTTGGCTGAATTGTAGATTTTCATATGTGGAAGTGGATTGATCTTCAAAAACTAACCGTTCCTTTGCAATACCATGTTCTTGTAAATAACGATACATGGCTTCGGCCTCGCTAATGTCCTCATCTTTTCCTTGCCCACCTGATAGTACAAGCTGTACATGCGGATATTGCGTTGCATACTCTACAGCGCTTTCTAAACGGTAACGTAATGACAGTGAAGGAATTTCTCCGTTCACTTTGGCGCCTAGAATGATTGCATACTCATATTTGCCATTCGCCTTCATTTGCTGTGCTTTTTTTATTCGATCCCCCGGTAACATCCAAAACATCCCCAGACCTGTAATGATCAAAACTACCATTATGGCTATACCGCTTAACTTCCGCATTCAAACACCCCAACTTTATACATAAGACGGTGATACCTAAAATGTAGTTTTTAAAAAAGAGCAGCGAAGCTTTTGGCCGCGCTGCTCTTACTACTCATCTTAAGACTGCTTCACAACTTGCTTTTCATTGACCAAACTATGCACTTCAGTCGGTAGTCCCCATAGCTTAATGAAACCGACCGCTGCCGCTTGATCGAACTCATCATCAGATGTATAAGTCGCTAATCTCTCATCATATAGCGAATTGGGTGATTTACGACCTTCTACTAATGCATGGCCTTTGAATAACTTCACACGAACTGTACCGTTGACATATTGCTGTGTTTCTTTAATAAATGCCTCAAGTGCATTACGTAAAGGAGAGAACCAAAGACCGTTATAAATCAATTCACCAAGTTTCTGTGAAATTATCGGCTTAAAATGTGCTAATTCTTTTACAAGTGTTAAATCTTCAAGTTCCTTATGTGCTTTCAACAACGTGATGGCTCCTGGCGCTTCATATACTTCACGAGATTTGATGCCGACTAAACGATTTTCTACGTGATCGATACGGCCGATTCCATGTTTACCAGCCACTTCATTCAACTTGGTGATCAGTTCACTTAATATATAGTTTTCTCCATCAATTGTAACTGGAACACCTTGTTCAAAGCCAATTTCGATAATATCAGCAGTGTCGGGTGCATTTTCAATAGAAACTGTTAAACCAAATGCATCTTCTGGAGGTGTTGCCCACGGGTCCTCTAGAATTCCGCATTCGTTTGCACGCCCCCACAAGTTTTGGTCCACCGAGTATGGATTATCCAAATCAATCGGAATGGGAATATTATGTTCTTGTGCATAATGAATTTCCTCTTCACGTGACCAGCTCCATGAACGCACTGGCGCTACGACTTCAAGCGATGGATCCAGTGACTTGATTGCTACTTCAAAACGTACTTGGTCATTTCCTTTTCCAGTGCATCCATGAGCCACTGCTGTTGCTTGCTCCTGATGCGCAATTTCCACCAACTTTTTAGAGATAAGCGGACGGGATAGGGCAGAGACTAATGGATATTTATTCTCATAATATGTTTGAGCTTGCAATGAAAGAAGGACGAAATCTTGTGCGAATTCTTCACGCGCATCGATAACATAGCTGCTGACTGCGCCAACTGTAAGAGCTTTTTCTTTAATGAAGTCGAGATCTTTTCCTTCGCCGACATCTAAGCAAACTGCTACTACACTATATCCTTGATCCGTTAACCACTGAATCGCAACTGATGTGTCTAAACCGCCTGAGTAGGCTAAAACGACTTTTTTCTTTTCCATGGGTAAATCCCCTTTCATGCTAAAGCGTGTATGTTTATTCAATTAACTGTATTTTTATAATAACATATTTTATTTTAAACGCAATAGGACAGCACAAAAAAACAGACACATTATGTAAAAAAATGTGTCTGTTTTATATCACTTATCTAATTCCGTGGGCTACCATCGCATCGGCTACTCTCAGGAAACCTGCTACGTTAGCACCCATTACTAGATTGCCCGGTTTACCGTAATCCGTTGCTGCATTACTGCAATCTTTATAAATATTCTGCATAACCTCTTTCAAATGCATATCTACCTGTTCTTCTGACCATGATAGACGCTGGCTGTTCTGTGACATTTCCATAGCGGAAACAGCTACGCCACCCGCATTGGCAGCTTTGGCTGGTGCGAATAACACGTTGTGTTCTTGGAAAATGACAATTGCTTCAATTGTACATGGCATATTTGCGCCTTCACCAACTGCTTTAACTCCATTAGCGATTAGCATATGGGCAGCAATTTCATCGATTTCATTTTGCGTAGCGCATGGAAGTGCAATATCACATGGAATGGACCAGATTTCCGTACAATTTGCATGATACTCTGCATCAAGATGTTCTTTCGTATATTCCCAAATACGTTTATTGCCGTACTCTTTTAGTTCTTTCACTAATTCAAGATCAATTCCATTCTTGTCATAGATATAGCCATCAGAATCACTACATGCCACAACCTTTGCTCCAAGTTGCATAGCTTTCTCCATTGCATACGTTGAAACATTACCTGAACCTGAAACTACGACAGTTTGACCTTCCAATGAAAGCTTGTTTTCTTTCAGCATCTCATCAACAAAGTACACTGTTCCGTAACCAGTTGCTTCCTTACGACCGAGGCTTCCGCCATGGTCAGGGTTTTTGCCTGTTAAAATACCTGCTTCATAGCCACCTTTAATACGGTTGTATTGACCAAATAGATAGCCGATTTCACGTTTACCGACGCCAATATCACCTGCCGGTACGTCAATGTCTGGTCCGATATGTCTGCTAAGCTCAGTCATAAAGCTTTGCGTAAAGCGCATAATTTCACGATCAGACTTACCCTTTGGATCGAAATCTGATCCGCCTTTACCTGCTCCAATTGGCTGTCCTGTTAAAGCGTTTTTGAAGATTTGCTCAAATGCGAGAAACTTCATAATACTATTATTAACCGATGGGTGGAAACGAAGTCCTCCCTTATAAGGTCCGAGATCACTATTGAACTGAACTCGGTAACCTCTATTTACTTGCACTTTCCCTTTATCATCTTCCCACGCTACACGGAAAGAAATAATTCGTTCCGGCTCTGTGATTCGCTCAAGAATTCCGTTTTCCATAAATTCGGGATGCTTAGCAAATACAGGACGGAGGGAATCAAAAATCTCTCTTGTCGCTTGTAGAAATTCCTTCTCATCTGGATTCCTTTTTTTCACCAATTCATATACGTTGTGAACGTAATCATTTGCTCGCTTGCGATTATTATATTCTACCTCATCAACCTTTGTCATCTGCAATCATCCCTTTCCTAGTGGCTAATAAAAAATTGTCGACTGACTAGTCGCTCATTTACTCAGTGACTATGATTTCAAAATACTTGTATGATAAAAGAGTAAATTCTACTAATATGAATTGAATTTTAATTGTTCGAAATATTTCTTTGTATTCCAATATTATCACTGAAAAGATAGCAAGTTACAAGATTTTTTTAGAATATCTGTGTTTTGACTTAATTTTTGTGTCAATTTTATGTACTATCTTAAACTTTTGCATTTACTTTCAACTGAATTAATAGTATTATTAAACTATTCAAACGAACTATGTGAAGTTCTAAATGTAAGCGCATACACATACTAGTGAGAACAATACGAAAAGAAAGAGGCGAAGCACCATGACAAAGAAAACATGTACTTTTCGATCAATACTAGGAGCGAACTTACTCCTCATCATGACTTTTGCTTTCCTACCTGCTTTACTCGTAAATCCAGATATGGAAATGTTCCAAAGTGCTATGAAACTATTAAATAACGAGTGAGAACTCATATGACAGAGCCTTTCCTATTATTTAAGGAAAGGCTCCTATATTTACCGCTTACGAATTGTAAATCGATCTTCTAATAACAGCCAGTTTTGCGGGAATGCAAGGCCGAGTTTCCAATACATAATCCCTCGCAATTTAAATTTCTTCAGCAAGTCAAACTTCTCGTTTATGCTTCGGGCATCTTCAAACCACACTTCATGTTCAGTTCCAGTTTCGTCGTAATACGTATAATGTGGCGCTTGAGATAGCGCGTCGTATTCAATAGCAGCATTCTGTTCGATTGCCAGATTAGTCGCCATTCGTGGACTTAACGCTCTTGCAGCTTTACTATCCGATTGACCAAATGGAGCTGTCCAATCATAGCCGTATAAGTTCTGACCTAAAAATACTTTTTCGTTTGGAATTTGACTTACTGCATATTCCACTACTTTCGTAACTGGTCCTATTGGGCTCACAGCTTGTGGTGCACTATACGTATATCCCCATTCATATGTCATTAATACAACAAAATCTGCAACTTCTCCATGCACTTTATAATCATGGGCACCATAAATACCTGTCGTCACTTCCCCAGCTTTTGGAGCAAGTGCTGTAGAAATCGTAAGGCCTGCTTTATGAATTTGATCACGTGCATTACGTAATAATTGATTGTATAATTCTCGATCTTCAGGGAATAACAACTCAAAATCGAAGTGAATATCACTATAGCCGATTTCTTTTGCTGTTTCAATGGCACTTTGTATCATTTTGTTTTGTGCAACCTGATCAGTGAAAATCACGTGTGCCAATTCCGCACTGAATGAATAGTTTTCTAAATTGGTCAGCACTAATATATTTTTAGCACCAGCGTTATTTGCAATAGTCGGAATATCTGCGAGAGCAGGTGCTTTGAGTGATCCATCACGTTGTACTTCATAACTAAACATTGCGAGATACGTAAGACCATTCACACGTTCACGAACTTCCGTCAACATATCTTGACTGACCGGATTACGCGGTTCTACATATAATAATGAGTCAATGATTGTTTTCACTTCTTGTGGAATATACAAACGCTGACCGATTATTAACCTTCTGGTGGGGTTAATTGCATTAATTTCTGCCAAGCGCGCAACTGTTAGACCATATCTTTGCGCAATGGTAAATAGACTATCTCCAGGTCGCACCCAGTAATAAGAACCTATTATTGGAATGACAAGCGCTTGTCCTACAGCGAGTCGTATCTCGCTTTCCAATTCATTAACTTCTGCTATTTGATCGTATGGAACACCGTAAATATTACCAATTTCATATAAACTCTCACCTTGCGAAACTATATGAATCTGCATGTATCCCCACTACCCTTCTTGAGTTCTATCCATATGATATGATGGCGCGTTACAAACTATGCATGGTTCATAAATACAATTTCTCTTGCATAAAATTTTGGCCACTTCGCATACTACTCTCGATGTACAAGACAATTAAAGGAGGAAATATATTTGACAAATCAATTTGATACATCTCAAAACATGCAAGGCGGACAAGTTCCCCCATCGTTAAATCACGGTGGACATGAGTTATTTGATGTGAAAGAAGTGCTTAGTGCGGCGCTTGGTGCATTGAATCAATCGGTGATTTTACGACCACATGTCCAGGATCCAGAACTTCTGGATATCCTTGACCGACAATACCGATTTATGCTGGATGAATACAATATCATTGTCCAAAGTTTCAAGACAGGGAAAGATCCTTCTCATCCTACACAGCGTTATCAAATGAAAGCTAGCAGTGACTTCATTTACGGTATGAAAGCAAAGGCACCATCTAAACCTATTCAATCTACAGGTGAAATCAACGATGAGATCATCTCTGGCTTTTTGCTAGGTGCTGCAAAAGAAAGCGCTACAGGCAAAACAGCTGCTTCATTGGAAGTATGTAACCCAGTCGTTCGCCGTGTAATGGCTGATTCTGTGCCCAACTGCATAGAAATGGCATACGAATTGTCAATTTACCAAAACAAACATCATTATTACCAAGTACCACAATTAAACGATCAAGATATGAATATGTTGCTTAATTCATTTGCACCTTCACAAGGTCAACCTGGTATGCCGAATAATCTTCAATAATTCTAAATTCAAGCAGATGGATTTTTATCCATCTGCTTTTTTGCTTTTACACTCGTTATATTTGTATACTATACAGAGGAATACAATAAAGGAGTGTCTCTATGAAAATTGCAATCTTTGATTTTGATGGTACATTGTACACAAAAGAAACCTTTAAATTACTTATGAAGCAATTAAAGAACCATCCAAAATACAAGCAATACTACGGAAAATTCTTTCGTTCGATCTTACCACTTTATATTCGCTATAAATTAAAAATACTGCCCGAACCTGTCATGAAAGAGCGCTCTATGCTTCTTTATCTACAAGCCCTGGACTCATTGACAATGACGGAACTACATGAATACTTCAACAGCATGCATAGCGTAATGGCGCCCGACTTCAATGAACAAGTCATTAACCGTCTGACTGAGCATCGAAAAGAGGGATACTATGTCTTACTCGTTTCTGGAGCCTATACTCCCTTTTTACAAGCGGTCACAAGTCACCTAACATTTGATCACATTATTGGTACAGATATTCCTTCACGTGGAGACCAATTAGCAATGGATCAGCCTTTCTTACATATTCAAGGTAGACGTAAAAATGAACAAATTTATCAAGCACTACTAGGCAAAACTGTCGACTGGGACAACAGTTTTGCCTACGGAGACAGCATTTCCGACCTTCCAGTCTTAGAGAAGGTTGGGTACCCTGTAGCAGTTCGTCCAGATGAAAAACTTAACGCCGTAGCCAAACAAAGAAACTGGGAAATACTTTAAAAACGTGAAGAGCTTTGATTTGGTCAGAGCTCTTCACGTCAAGTCGATTTTAATGTATTAATATATAAACTGCCATCTGTCTGAATTTCTGCATAAAGAACATGTTCTGGTTTGGATATTCCTTGCTTTTTCAGTTGTTCTGTTAGCCACGTATCAGTCAATTGAAGTTCCTGCATATTTTTTTCTTCCACTTTCCCGTCAGTAATAATTTCAGTCGGAATATATTTGGGTTGCGGTGACGAGACTTTAACATCTTTTTTTGTCGCATGTTTCTCTCCTGGATTCAGCAAGATACTTAAATTACCATTCGTTTCGAATATCGCGTAATTGACATCTTTCATCGAAAATATCGACTGCTCTCGTAGCATCATATTTAGATCATTGAAATTCAACCGTAATTTACGCAAGGAGCCTTCTAAGATTTTCCCGTTTTGAATGACAACCACCGGTTCATCATCGAGTAATACGCGAAGTTTGAAAGATTTGAACGTTAAAAAGTTGGCGAGAACTGTTAATACCGCCCATAGAACCATTCCGTATAGACCGTTTAAAAATGGCGTTTCAGACTCTCCTGCTAAATTGGCCGCAATTGACCCGATCGTGATACCTGTTACGTAATGAAAGAAAGTCAACTGAGACACTTGTTTTTTCCCCATGAAACGCGCCAAAATCAATAGCACAATAAACGAGATCACCGTTCGTAAAGTCATTTCCCAAAAAGCCAATT
Source organism: Sporosarcina ureae (assembly GCF_002082015.1). Lineage (GTDB taxonomy): Bacteria > Bacillota > Bacilli > Bacillales_A > Planococcaceae > Sporosarcina > Sporosarcina ureae_A. The sequence continues at coordinate 777,964 of NZ_CP015109.1, forward strand.
CCAAAAATTCATCTACGTTCACGGCATACACCTCCAGTAATCGGAGTATGTGCAAACTATAGAAATTTATACACGGATTCCTTTACTTCCAGTTATAAGGAGTTTTCTGATAGACGTAGTAATTGAGCCAATTAGAGAATAACAAATGCGTGTGAGAGCGCCAAGTATTCATAGGTTCTTTAGATGGATCATCATTTGGATAATAATTTACAGGAATTTCGATGTCAACACCTTTTTCTACGTCGCGAGCATATTCATCCCCCAGCGTATGCGCATCGTATTCTAAGTGTCCAGTGACCATAATATGTTTTGCGTCATTTGAAATCACAATGAACGCTCCTGCCTCTTTAGAAGCAGAAAGTAGGGTTAAATCAGGATGATTCTTGATCTCTTCTAATGAAACTCCTGTATGGCGTGAGTGTGGCGCTACATATACGTCATTGAATCCGCGTGCCAAGTTTACTGTCGGATCGGTAATATCATGTGAAAACACTCCAAAACATTTCTTCGGTAACTCGAACTTGTTTATTCCGTAATGATGATACAGTGCAGCTTGTGCACCCCAGCAAATATGAAGTACAGACGTGACGTTCGTTTTTGTCCATTCCATAATTTCTTCTAACTCTTTCCAATAGACTACATCTTCAAATTGTAAAAGTTCAATTGGCGCACCTGTAATAATCATACCGTCAAAGCGCTGGCTTTTAATATGTTCAAAGGTAGTATAGAAGGTTTCCAAATGATTCTGACTAACATTTTTTGAGACATAGGTTGCTGTATTCAAGAACGTGACATTCACTTGTAAAGGCGTATTCCCTAGTAGTCGAAGCAATTGCAACTCGGTCTTCTCTTTTTCAGGCATCAAGTTCAAAATCAAAATATTGATTGGACGGATATCCTGTGTGGTAGCACGTTCTTCATCCATAATAAATATTTTCTCTTCTCTTAGCAGTTCTCCTGCCGGCAGATGTTTTGGTATATTAATTGGCATGCTATTTCCCCCTTAACGTACTTTTAATACTATTTCTATACAAAAAAACCTCATTTCTCTTAGATAAGAAAATGAGGGTTGACCGTTCATCGTTCTTATCTCTCAAGACAACAATCTTGTTGGAGGTAGCACCTTCCTGTTTGCACAGAGGTTGCTGAAGCTTCATCAGGCCAATTCCCTCAGCTTCTCTTGATAAGAAATATTTAATTATAGACTATTATAGCATGAATAAATAAATTGTATAGCGTAATTGTCAAATTGTTCTGCACATTCAAGTATTGTAAATTGTAGACAATCTATTTTTGTGTATAATAGAAATTACCAACTACTTTACTTCGAGGAGGAGCTTATGAAGTCTTTAGGTATAGTTCGTAAAGTTGATCATCTCGGCAGAATTGTCATCCCAAAAGAACTTCGAAATTCTATGTTGATCGATCAGGGCGACCCTATCGAAATTTTCGTAGAGGATGACAAAATTATATTGAGAAAGTATCAAGTGTCCAAGGCATGTTTTATCACCGGTGATGTGATGGATGAAAACAAACAATTGTCGAACGGTCTATACATCAGTCCACGAGGCACAAAAATCCTTATAGAGCAACTGATAGATTTCACATAATACAATATATAAGAGCTATCGTAGAAGCTTTTCTTATAGAAAAGGACCGAAAACAAAAGTTATAATTGTCTTCAGTCCTTTTGTTTACTTGTCCTTTTATCCATTCATAGAGAATGATTGCATTACGATAAATTATTAATAAATTCTTCAATCTCTTCTTTAGTTTTGCGATTCTTACTTACCAAACGACCTGTTTCTGTTCCTTCGCTGAATGCCACGAAACTAGGAATACCGAATATGTCCAACTGACTGCACAGATCTATAAATTCATCACGATCAACCGAAATGAATTCATACTCCGCAAACTCTGTTTCTAGTGTCGGTAAGAATGGTTCAATCACTCTGCAATCGGGACACCAGTCTGCAGTGAATAAGAATATTACTCTTTCTTCTTGTTTAAGTTGCTCAAATTGCTCTAGTGATTCTAAGTTTTTCAATTTTCAACACTCCTTTTAACGAATAGTATAAGCACACTATAACACTCTTACCTGTACTTCTTCTCTTTAGACGACTTATGCTATTTCCTTTCACTTAGTTCAATTAAAGTGTTTTTCTTATAATTAACACCTTAAAAGCGAACGTTCACAAATAATTCAATAATTACGTTCGTATTTAACTGTTTTTCAAATTTTCGAGAAAAGCAATTGACAATAGTTTTTGACGTGTTATGATTAGTTCTAAATTAATAGTTGTTAAACAATTTTGACGAAGAGATACCTTCCTAAAAAGGATTTTGCAGAGAGCTGATGCCATGGTGAAAGTCAGCAAATTCTGAGGTTGGGGGCACTTCTGAATTGATTAGCTGAACTTTTTTAGTAGGCTGGTCCGTCACATGCACGTTACGCATGCTGAATGAAGGCTGCAATTGCAGCAAACAAGGGTGGTACCGCGTTAGTTTATCGAGCTTTTCGCCCCTTACTTATACGTAAGGGATGGAAGGCTTTTTTATTTTACCTATAAGGGGGGTAGCGCGCAACATACATATACGATCAATCGCACATAGTTTCTTCAACCAAAAACCACTACAAACAATCGAAGGAGAGAATGAATATCATGGCTTTTAAAATACTTATTAGTGACCCACTTAGCGAGGACGGAATTTTCCCACTACGACAAGCAGAAGGTTTTGAAATTGTAATGGAAACTGACATGACACCGGATCAGCTGAAAGAACGAATCAAAGATTTCGACGCGTTATTAGTTCGTAGTCAGACAACAGTTACAAAAGAGTTATTAGAAGCAGCTGATCAATTAAAGATCATCGGTCGTGCTGGTGTAGGTGTCGACAACATCGATTTGGATGCAGCTACCGAAAAAGGGATTATCGTTGTCAATGCTCCAGACGGTAACACAAACTCTGCAGCTGAGCACACTGTCGCAATGATGATGTCTATGGCACGCAAAATCCCTCAAGCTTTCAACTCGTTGAAAAATAATAAATGGGATAGAAAGTCATTCCTTGGTGTGGAATTGAAAGACAAAACTTTAGGAATCATCGGACTCGGTCGTATTGGTGCTGAAGTTGCTAGACGCGCGAGAGGACAACGTATGACTGTAGTAGCATATGATCCGTACTTAACAGAAGATGTTGCAAAGAAATTGGGTATTGAAATTGGAACAGTAGATGAAGTGCTCGAAGTAGCTGACTTCATTACAGTTCACACACCTTTGCTTAAAGAAACTCGTAGAATGATCAACAAAGAAGCATTCGAGAAAATGAAAGACGGCGTGCAAATTATAAACTGTGCACGTGGTGGAATCATAGATGAGGATGCTCTATACGATGCGATCGTTGCTGGTAAAGTAGCAGGTGCAGCATTGGACGTATTCGAAGAAGAACCATTCCTCGACCATAAGTTATTGACATTACCTGAAGTAATTGCGACTCCGCACTTAGGTGCAAGTACATTTGAAGCACAAGAATCAGTAGCAGTCGACGTAAGCCGCGACGTAGTGAACTTCTTGACAATCGGATCTGTTCGTAATCCAGTCAACTTGCCATCTGTTTCTCGTGATGTGTTGGCAAAAATCGAACCATTCTTTGATCTAACAGAGAAATTGGGTATGTTCTTATCACAAATCCAAAACTCGGTTATCCATGAAATCAACATCCAATACGCTGGCGAATTGGCGAACTATGATGTACGCGCACTAACTCGTAATACAGTCAAAGGGCTTTTGAAGCGTAATCTTGGAGAAACTGTTAACGATGTAAACGCAAAGTTACTAGCTGATCGCTACGGCATTAAAGTAAATGAACAAAAAACAACTACTGGTAAAGGGTTCTTGAACTTGATTACAGTAGAAATTGTTACTGAAAAAGGCGTTCGCAAAGTAGCGGGTACCCTTCTAAATGGTCTGGGTGCACGTATTGTAAAAGTGGATGATTATGTAGTCGATGTCATTCCAAGCGGTCACTTATTGTTCATCCGACACAGAGATCAGCCAGGTGCAATCGGGCGTGTAGGAACACTTCTAGCAGAAGAAAATATCAACATTGCAGCGATGCAGGTTGGACGTTCCACTGAAGGTGGATATGCTATTATGATGTTAGCTGTCGACAACCACGTTGAGTCGACTTCTATCAAGAATATCAAAGAAGTTCAAAATATAAATGATGCAAAAGCAATCGATCTATAACAACGAAAACATCCAGCCGATATATTCAGCTGGATGTTTTTATGTACGATCGACAAAGAAATCAAACCCCATGGCAGTTAAAATTCCAAACACTAAACACCATAGCGCAATACTGATGGCTGACCAAATTGCCGTATTCATTTTCTTTGCACCTAATACGAGACCTATAAAAGCCGCAATGTGAGTTCCGATCAAAATTGGACCTGCAAGTGCTAAAACCGGTAATCCATATCTGTTCATAATTTGTTCCGCACGTTGCTGACGTTTCGACTCACCTTTTCCTTTCTTCTGTTTCCTACGTACCATCCATTCTTTTATACGTTGGAAACCAACGATCAACAGAAGAATTGTCGTCATATTACCGGCAAATGAAAGAATGATCACCCACATAGGTGATAGACCTCGAATAATACCTAACGGCACGACTATCATAATTTCAATCCACGGTATAGCCGCTCCTAAAAACACGAATACATATTCTAGCATCCTATCCCCCCTTGCTATACAGATAAATAAAAATAAGTGAAACGGAATCAAAACCGATGAGATGATCTCATCGGTTTTCTAATGTGCTTAGTATAGGAAAAAGGCCATGTAAGTTATCGATTTCATACGTAGGTTTCACTTCATCATTCGGAAGCTTATTTTCACGATTGATCCATACATTACGCATACCGATGCGATTTGAACCTAAAATATCTGTCAGTAAGTTATCGCCTATCATTAACGCTTCATCTGCTTGGGCGCCACTTAAATCAAGAACATGCTTAAATATAGATACGTCAGGTTTTCCTTTTCCAAATGCACCAGAAACGATAATATGATCAAAGTAACTAGGTATTTCAGGCGAAATTTTTAATTTAATCTGTTGTAAACTTGGTGAACCGTTTGTCAAAAGAATTAGCTGATAGTTACCTTTTAACTTATCCAACACTTCAAACGTTTCTTCGTATATATATGGGTTATTCTTACGCTCTTTTGGAAATACGTCCGCTAATTCCCATCCAAATGTTTCATCATCAATTCCTAATTTCTTTAACCCATTGACCCAAGCTTCCTTTTGATAGCCAGGAACAATCTTTTTCATTTTCTGAAACTCTTCTCCTTCATCGTCAAAGACACCCCATAATCCTTCAAAAGGATTAATACCGATATTTTGAGTATGTGGAAATGTCTCATATGTAGCATACAAGTCTCTTGCTTCCTGACGCACTGCGTGCTCAAGTTCTACTGGATTAACGCCTGTTTTCTTTGTCGCATATTCACATGTTTTCTGAAATGCCGTAGAAATACTCTTGGCATCCCATATCAATGTATCATCCAGATCAAAAATCAACGTTTTAATCATCGTGACATCCCCTTTGTAATGGTAATAATTCAGTTATTTCCTACTCTTATTATACACATTATTTATGTTATTTGTTAGTACATTCCCTAAACCGTAGGCTATATACAATATTTTTGTACGGTCGTGCATATATTTCAAAAAGTAAGGGAACCTACTGAATAGGAGGTGAGCTGGAATTGGTACAACATTACTTTATCGGTATCTCTATTGCTCATCCTGTTGATGACATAGCCCAGCAATTTCGCACAGAATACCAATTACACGAGAAATACAAAGTAATTCCACACGCTAAAGATTTGCATTTGACTATGCGCTATATCGGTGAGCTTGATGATACTAAGCTTCCTTGGCTGAAATCCTGTCTACACAAAATCGCTAAATCGCATACAGAATTCACCGTGTACTTGAAAGGTTTATCGTTTTTCGGATCCGCAAGTGGACCACGTGTCGTTTTTCTAGCGGTTCAGACTTCCGACACTTTATGCGAACTGCAAAGGCAAATCGCCAGGCGTACAGAGAAAATACTTGAGTTGGAAAAAGACGCACGCTTCGTTCCACATATCACAATAGCTAAAAAACGCAAGACCACAGAAAAAATGCAATTAGAAAAAAAGTCTATAGAACCTGTTCCTATTAAAATAGAAGGTTTCACATTGTTTAAAATTCATCCTAAAGCAACCCCTTCCTATGAAGCCCTCGCGCATTTCCCATTAAAAAGGAGTTGATTGCACACTACGCAATCAACTCCATACTGTTTTATTACACTTTAAAACGAGCCATATCATGTTGAAGTTGTTCTGCAAGTTGAGCCAATGTTTGGGAACTGGACGTGATTTCCTCATTAGCCGCTAACTGTTCTTCTGTTGCCGCACTAGTAGATTGAGCTTCGGCTGCCGCTTGAATAGCCAACTCTTCTACTCGTTTAGCTCCACCTGCCACTTCATCTGTCATCGCACGAATCTGTTCGATTGCTGCTGATACTGTAGAGACTTTTTCACTGACGTCCGACGTTGCGTGCTCGATATCTCTGAAAATGGCATTTGTTTTCTCTGTTGATGCTAAACCTTCCGCTACACGTTTTCTACCTTCATCCGTGCTCGTTACTACTGTTTCTACATCATGAATAATCGTATCAATCATTCGACCGATTTCTTGTGTAGACTGCTTGGATTGTTCTGCCAAATTCCGCACTTCTTCAGCTACAACAGCAAAGCCTTTACCATGCTCTCCTGCACGGGCTGCTTCAATCGCAGCATTGAGTGCAAGTAAATTCGTTTGCTCGGCAATTGCCGCAATTATGGATGTAACGCCACGGATACTTTCCGTGTGTTTGGACATTTTATGGATAGTTTCCATGGAGTCACCAATCGTCTCACTAATAGTGGTCATCTGATTGGTCGTTTCTCCCATTAAAGCAGAACCTTCCTTCACCAATCGCGCCACGTCTTCTGATGAATTCAACATTTCTTCATTGTCCTGTGTAATCACATCAATAGCCGTTACCATTTCTTCCATTGAGGTAGTAGCTTGATTGACGATATCCGCTTGCATCTCACTCGTCTGTAAGTTCTTTTCCGTAATTTCTGCTACCATTTCAGAAGCAGCTAAACTCTCTTCCGAACTAGCGGATAATTCCTCCGACTGTGCTGCCAAATGTAAAGCAGAATTTTTCGTCCGATCGATAATGCCTCGTAAATCAGCAACCATTTCATTAAGCGTAATAGACGTATCGCCGATTTCATCATTATTTTTAATCTTCACTTCTTCAATGGCAAAGTTTCCTCCCGATACTTCAGCTAGCGCATTCGTCATTTGGCCAACCGGACGGCTAATCAAGCGACTAATAATTGTAGTAATCAATACACTAGTAATAACTCCTACTGCGATTAGGATGGTCATTAACAACGTAGCGCTACTTGTATAACTCGCCACTTCCCTTTCCAACTGTTCTTGCTGTTGTCTTTGGTAATCAATCATTTGATTAATATTGTCAGTTATCGTTTGTTGATAACTTGTCCCATTCGTTCCTATCACAAGCGCTTGATCATCATCCCCTGCACGCTTCTCTTCTATAATAGAAAGTAGTACCTTGTCGTATTCTACACTCGCTTCCTGAATAGACTCCAACTTAGTCTGCATAGTATTGTCTTTTATAATTTGTTCTAATTTATTTAAACGTTCGTCTCTGCGAGATTGAATTTCTCCTAACTCTTTTATGTACGATTCTGAATCATATAACATAAACCCTCTTATATTTTCCGCTAAATTATGTTGATCGCTCTGCAGTTCTTCTAGCACAATAACTTTATACATCCGATCATCAATTAAAATCGAATACTTTTCATTAACATTCTTCAGCGCTAGGAACCCTATTAAACCGATTATAATGATAATGATGACCAGACTCATAAATCCAATCCATAACTTTTTCCCCACTGTAAACTTCATTTCTTTCATTCTCATATATTCAATTATCAATATACGCATGTATTTGGTACACGTTGCCAATTATACCCCACACTATTCCTGTTCGCATAGGTATATTCAGAATTCAAGATAAAATAAAGCATCTAACATACTAATTTGTTGTTTTTTATTCATTATTGTCTTTTGTAATCATTTAGAACTACTATAGTGCTGAAAACGTATATTTTAAATAACTTTATACGCTCATGAAAAGACGCAAGTAATAGAACTAAAGTTTTTATTTTGTATGATTTAAATCTATTTCAACTAAGCTTTTTTGACCCAATTCAAACCTTATCCGGTAGATGTGAAATGCTCTATTATTTCATTGATTACTCAGTAAAAATTTTACATAGTATGACATAAAAATTTTTCTTTCGTCAGAATGGCATTTATTTTGTTTTTCTAGTATACTAGAATTTCATGACTCTTGAGAGATGTACTCAAGGTAATTTGGTATTTCTACATAAATTCACACTATATTAGTAGCTAATAGCAGTACAAGACTGAAGCAGTTAGGACGTGTTACTCGTGTCAACAGAACTTTTTATTACAACGGACTTTCAACGCCGATGGGTCAATGAATTGACTGAGGCAGGTCCGTTTTTCAGCAGCTTTTCAGAACGATCTGATGAGCTCTCAAAATTCCCACAAGAGAATATAGAAAAACTCATAGAAATGGGTTATACGACGTTAACTCTACCTAAAGAGTTTGGAGGTGAGGGGATCACAGTGACGGACATGGTGCTCTTACAGGAGACCATCGCTCGTTTTGATAGTGCTACCGCTCTTGCCATTGGTTGGCATCAAGGAGTCATTGGTGAACTGTATGAGAATCGTAAATGGACGGAAGAACAATTAGCCCAGTTTAGTGAAGCGGTTCAACAAGGCGCACTTGTTAATCGTTCCGTTACTGAAGCCCAAACTGGTAGCCCTACACGCGGTGGTCGACCACAAACGACTGCTGTTCGCACCGAGAATGGCTGGGTCATTTCAGGCGAAAAGACATTTACGACTATGGCGCCTGCTCTTACTCATATCCTCGTTTCTGTTTGGATCGAAGAAAAGCAGAAAACAGGCTTTTTCTTGTTGCCAAGTGACACAAACGGCCTTTCTATTAAAGATACGTGGCATGTGATTTCAATGCGCGGTACCGAAAGCCAGACGCTCGTACTAGATCAAGTGGAAGCGACAGATGATCAGTTAGTAGAAGTGAATGATGCACCTCGTGGCAACAGCCAAAACGGTTGGCTTCTTCATATTCCTGCATGTTACATGGGAATTGCCCAAGCCGCACGTGATTATGCGGTACACTTTGCAGCAACTTATCAGCCAAACAGCCTCAATGAACCCATTGCTTCCCTCTTCAATATCCAAACACAAATTGGGAAGATGGATTTAGAGCTAATTAAAGCACGTCATTTACTTTATGATATCGCGAGAATTTACGATGATCCTGCTCGTCGTGTTCATTTACAAAATGAACTGGGGGTAGCGAAGTCGATTGTAACGAATAGCGCGATCGAAATTGTGAACTTGGCAATGCGTATTGTAGGCGCCAAAAGCTTGGAAATGTCCAATCCTCTTCAGCGATATTACCGCGACGTACGAGCTGGTCTTCACAATCCACCGATGGATGATATGACGATTACAAAGCTCGCACAAGCAGCAATTAGTGGACAACAATGATAAAACGTCTACTAGTGAGTGGTTATAAAGCCCACGAATTAGGAATTTTCAATGAAGATCATCAAGGTATTCCTATCATAAAAAAAGCGTTAACAGACCAATTATTAACGCTTCTAGATCAAGGACTCGAATGGGTGATCGTCAGTGGACAGCTTGGAGTGGAAACGTGGGTTATTGAATGCGTATGGGATTTGCAAGAAGACTACCCCCATTTACAATACGCGGTTATTACTCCATTTCTTGATCAACAGTCGAAGTGGAATGAACTAAAACAAGAGACTTATGAACAAATCCTATCACTCGCAGATTATTCAGTGAGTCTGACAAACAAACCGTATGAAGCACCTTGGCAATTTGTAGAGAAGAATAAGTTTCTACTTCGAAATTCAGATGCTTTGTTACTTGTATATGACGAGGAAAATGAAGGTTCTCCGAAATTCCTTAAGAAAATGGCAGTACAACTAGCTGAAAATACTAACTATGAATTATTATCAATTACCGCGGATGACTTACAACTCATTGCGGAAGATTTGCAACGAGAACAATGGGAATAGTAAAAAGCGAAATGCCATAAAATAGGCACTTCGCTTTTTTTACTATTTGATCACCTTCAAAACCTGCTTAAATTCATCTGTCCCTGCCTCACCAAGCAACTCATACAAAGCTGTTTCCACACAAGTACCTGAAACACCAAGTTGTTTCATCTTTTGTAAGCCGATCATTTTATTAGCTTCTGTTCTAGAGGAGACTGCATCCACCACTACTTCTACTTCATAGCCTTGCTTCACAAGATCAGCAGCTGTCATATAAACGCAAATATGCGTTTCAATTCCTGCAAGTACTACTTGCTTCCTATCCAAGTCATTCAGTTGTTTAACAAATTCCTCGTTGCCCATTGCGCTAAACGTCATTTTTGCAATAGGTTGTTGTTTTTCAAGCAAGTTTGATAACGATTCAGAAGTCGGCCCTAGACCATCAGGGTATTGTTCAAGCCACAAAATAGGAATATCTAAAATTTGTAATCCTCTAATCAATTTTTCCAAGTTATCATGTAATTCCTTACTTTCATTAACGATTTGTGCAAGTTTCCCTTGTACATCGACTAATACGAAAACTGTTTGATTGGTTTGTAACATACTTTATTCATCCCCTTTCATCATTGTCGCTAGTATAGCATGTTTACAGATTTATATGAAAAGCGGCATCTCTAATTAAGTGAGTAAAAAACCGTCACTCTTTTGGTAGTGAAAGAGTGACGGTTTGGAGTGAATATTAGTTTTGAACTGTCGCTTTTTGTTTTGCTTTTGCTTCAATACGACGAGCATGCAAGATCGGCTCTGTATATCCACTTGGCTGTTCTGCCCCTTTAAATATTAGGTCAGACGCCGCTTGGAATGCGACGGAATCATTATAGTTCGGTGCCATCGGCTGATACAATTCATCATCTGCGTTCTGCTGATCTACTACTTTCGCCATACGCTCTAAAGTTTCTTGTACTTGTTCTTTCGTACAAACGCCATGACGTAACCAGTTCGCAATATGTTGACTTGAAATACGTAATGTTGCACGATCTTCCATTAATCCGACGTCGTTAATATCAGGAACCGTTGAACACCCTACACCTTGATCAATCCAACGAACTACATAGCCCAAGATACCTTGCGCGTTGTTATCAAGTTCTGATTGTACTTCCTCAGCAGACCAATCCGCATTAGGTGCTAATGGAACGTCCAAAATACCATCGCGGTAATCGATTGAACTGTCAATTCCGGCTTGTACATCTTTAACATTTACTTCATGGTAATGCAATGCATGTATGATTGCAGCTGTTGGTGATGGAACCCACGCAGTACTCGCTCCCGCTTTCGGATGAGCAATTTTCTGTTCAAGCATTGCAGCCATTAAGTCAGGCATAGCCCACATTCCTTTACCAATTTGTGCATGTCCAGGCAGACCCGCTCCGATTCCTACCGCTACGTTTGCAGACTCATAGGAAGATAACCAGTTAGATGTTTTCATATCTGCTTTGCGAATAACTGGACCTGCTTCCATAGATGTATGGATTTCGTCGCCTGTACGGTCGAGGAATCCAGTGTTGATAAATGCAATACGCTCTTTCACTGCATGGATTGCAGATTTCAAATTCAGTGACATTCTGCGCTCTTCGTCCATAACTCCGATTTTGATTGTGTTTCGCTCAACACCTAGTAGATCTTCAATACGATCAAATAGTTTGTTCGCAAACGCTGCCTCAGCTGGACTATGCATTTTTGGTTTCACGATGTAAATAGAATTATGAAGGGAGTTTTTAAACTCTGCGTTTTCTTTAAAATTATGTGTAGCAATCAAAGATGTAAGAACACCGTCTAAGATTCCTTCAGGTACTTCATTGCCATTTTCGTCTAGGATCGCATTATTAGTCATTAAATGACCTACGTTTCGTACGAACATCAGTGAACGACCACGTAATGTCAGTTCTTTTCCATCTCCACTCGTATACGTTCGATCAGCATTCAATTTTCTTGTAACTGTTTTACTTCCGCGCTTAAATGTTGATTCCAAGTCGCCTTTCATTAGACCAAGCCAGTTACGGTATACGCCAACTTTATCTTCAGCATCTACTGCAGCAATAGAGTCTTCACAGTCCATCAGCGTAGAGAGTGCCGCTTCGAGTACAAGATCTTTCACACCCGCTTTATCACTTTTACCGATTGGATCATTACGATCGATAGCGATTTCTATATGCAATCCATTGTTCACTAACAAAACGGCAGTCGGCGCGTCTTCAGGTCCATTATATCCAACGAACTTGGATTCATCTTGCAAGTGAGTCGTGCGATCGCTTTCAAGCGTCATTTGAAGTTTACCTTCTGCAATTTTATAAGCTGTCACTTCCGCATGAGAACCTTTAGCTAAAGGTGCTGCTTGATCTAACAATTTCTTCGCGAAATCTATTACTTTCTGCCCGCGAATCGGATTGTATTGAACTCCAGCTTCAGCACCCGCTTCATTACTAATAACATCCGATCCGTAAAGTGCGTCGTATAGACTGCCCCATCGTGCATTTGCTGCATTTAATGCATAGCGAGCATTATCGATTGGAACTACCAATTGAGAACCCGCTTGGTTTGCGACTTCATTGTCAACATTCGTTGTTGTTACTTTGAAGTCCTCAGGTACAGGCTCTAAGTAGCCAATTTCTTCTAGGAATTCTTTATATTTAGCGAAATCAAGTTCGCCTTTATTATTTTGATGCCATTCATTAATGGCCTTTTGCAATTCATCACGTTTTTCTAATAGCGCTTTGTTTTCAGGAGCAAGTTCATGAATGAGCGTATCAAAGTTTGTCCAAAATTGATCTCTTTGGATTTCTAAGTCCGGTAGAACCTCTTCGTTTACGAAGTTATATAGTTCTGTTGCGACTTGCAATTTACCTACTTTTTCATAGTTTGTCATGGATATAAGCCACCCCTTAATAATTTTTTTCGCTATTCTGTTGTATAACATATAGCGATGAACACCTATCATCGTCCATTATTCGGCAACACCCCATAGCCTGTCAATTCATAATCGACACATAACAAACGAATGATTTCTTCACTTGAAGACGTGTTAGTACCTATCATACCTAAAGTCTAGTTGACTTTCAACTGAATTGTGAAAATTTTCACATCGCGGTGAATTACGTCTGAGTCAGTTTTTCACAACAGTTATATAACAGTAGAGGTTTTATTTTATTTCATCACTTCACATCGCTATTTGTACTTCAAGGGTTCCACCTGTAAATTCAGATAGCAAGTTGACACACTATTTTGCATGTGATAGCTTTAGAGACAATCATCTGAATTGAATAGTTTGAAAAGTAGGTGGAATGAAAATATTTTCATTTCTTAAAAGGGAATCCTTTTCTTGGAGCGGTCCCGCCACTGTGAAGACGCCAATGCGTCCAGCCAGATACCTGCCTATTTTTCATAACGCTTAATCCTACGATGAATAGGGAAGTGTTAGACAAACGCAGTCTATAAACACATGCTGTTTTTAGCATGTTATTTTATATGTACTCGCTTTTCTAACATCTCTCCTAGAGATGTTTTTTTATTACAAAAAATCAAGGGGGAATGTATCCATGGTAAAAAGCAGTATAGCGGGCTATCCCGTCATAGGTGAGAATCGTGAGTGGAAACGTGCACTCGAGGCATTTTGGTCAGAGAAGATTTCAGAAGACGATCTTCTGCAAACGACGAAAGAGATCCGCTTGGCGAACTTGAAGAAACAGCAAGATGCTGGAATTGATTTGATTGCTGTAGGCGATTTTACATTGTATGATCGGGTACTTGATACGTCTGCAATGTTCGGAATCATCCCTTCACGATTTAACTGGAAAGGTGGACAAGTTTCCACTTCCACATACTTTTCCATGGCTCGCGGTAATGATGAGGCGGTCGCTTGCGAAATGACGAAATGGTTCAATACGAACTATCACTACATCGTGCCCGAATACGAAGGCCAGCGTTTTCAGTTAACTGAAAATAAACCGCTAACTGCTTATCGTGAAGCAAAGAAAGAACTGGGTATTGAAGGTAAACCCGTTCTACTTGGCCCCTATACATTACTCAAGTTATCCAAAGGGTTTGAAGATCATGATGTGCCGTCTATTATCCTGCAATTGATCCCACTCTATCAAAGGGTACTACAGGAATTACAAGACGAAGGCGTTCAATGGGTTCAAATCGATGAGCCAATTCTATGTACATCTATTAGCTCAGATGAAATGAAAACTGTTACAGAAATTTATTCACAATTAACGAAAAATCTGAGTGGTCTGCATATTCTTCTACAGACATATTTTGATTCAGTGGAACATTACACTGAAACGATTGCGTTACCCGTTTCAGCGATCGGACTCGATTTCGTCCACGGATGCGAGAAAAACTTAGATAATCTCACGCAACATGGTTTCCCAACAGACAAAGTACTTGCAGCAGGGATTGTAGATGGACGCAACGTATGGCGTTCCAATTTACAGAAAAAGCTTACATTGGCCGAAACAATCCAACAGAAAGTTTCACCTGATAAATTGTGGATTCAACCTTCATGTAGTTTGCTCCACTCACCTGTCACGACTCGCTCGGAACAGAAACTAGATCAAACAATCTTGAACGCATTAGCATTTGCCGACGAGAAGCTGGAAGAAGTCAGGACGATTCAAACAGCTCTAAAATACGGAAAAGAGAAATTCACTAAAGTATTTGAAGACAGCGAAGCAGCATTGACTGCATTTAATGCCCTTCCTGCTCGCAATAATAAAGAGGTACGTGAAGCGACTTCTGGAAGCCTACTTTCTGACAGTAAGCGCAATCTTCCATTTGTGGAGCGCAAAGTGAAGCAACAAGAAAAATTCCAATTGCCACTCCTTCCTACTACAACAATCGGTAGTTTCCCACAAACACCAGAAGTTCGGGCTACACGGAATAAATGGAGAAAAGGTGAAATTACGAATCAACAATACAAAGATTTCGTTCATGCTGAAATTAAAGAATGGATCGATATTCAAGAAGACTTGGGTCTTGATGTCTTGGTACATGGCGAATTCGAACGTACAGACATGGTGGAATATTTCGGTGAAAAGCTTGATGGTTTTGTCTTTACTGAAAAAGCATGGGTACAATCCTACGGTTCACGTTGTGTTAAGCCTCCAATCATCTTCGGAGACGTTGCATTCACTAAACCTATGACTGTGGAAGAATCTGTTTATGCGAAATCCCTTACTGATCATGAAGTAAAAGGAATGCTCACGGGTCCTGTCACTATTTTAAACTGGTCATTCGTTCGTGACGATTTGTCGAGAGAAGAAGTAACAAACCAAATTGCACTCGCTTTGCGCAAGGAAATTGAAGCGCTTGAAGCAGCTGGCATTCATATGATCCAAGTTGACGAGCCGGCACTTCGCGAAGGTCTTCCTTTAAAGAGATCTGAGTGGAAACACTATTTAGATTGGGCCGTCAATGCATTCCGCGTATCCACTGCTTCAGTTGAAGATACGACGCAAATTCATACGCATATGTGCTATTGTGATTTCAATGACTTTATCGAAGCGATCAGCGCACTGGATGCAGATGTAATTTCTATTGAAACTTCACGTAGTCACGGTGATTTGGTTGAGGCTTTCAATGAGTATCATTACGACAAAGGAATCGGTCTAGGCGTTTATGACATCCATAGTCCACGCGTCCCTGCAGTCGAAGAGATGACAGAGATTATCAACAAAGGGCTTGAAGTACTCGAACCTAACCAGTTCTGGATTAATCCGGATTGTGGCTTGAAGACAAGAAAGCGTGAAGAGACAGTTGCAGCATTAAAGAACATGGTGATCGCTACTGTACAAGCACGAGAAAAGTTAGGCGTAGTAGCAGTGAAATAATGAATTTAAGACAGTCCTAGAAATTGTGTAGATTTCTAGGACTGTCTTTTGTTCGTGGGAGATAGATATAAAGTAGCTTGCATAGGTACTCATGAGGGATTTTACGCTCCAGCATTTAGATTTGAATTAGACATTACAAAAAGGATATCCCATGAAGTAGCTTCTGGGACATCCTTTTTTATCTATATTTATTAATCAATCAAACTGCTTCGTTAGGTTCGCCATCTCAATAGCAGAAACCGCTGCGTCCCACCCTTTGTTACCAGCCTTAGTCCCCGCACGTTCGATCGATTGTTCAATCGTATCCGTCGTTAGCACACCGAAGATCACTGGAATACCTGATTGCAAGCTTGCTTGGGAAACCCCTTTTGCCACTTCATTACAAACAAAGTCAAAATGAGGAGTTGCCCCGCGGATGACCGTGCCAAGCGTAATGACCGCATCATACTTTTTTGAATCCGCCATTTTCTTTGCGATCAACGAGATTTCAAATGCACCTGGAACCCACGCTATATCTACATCCGCTTCATCTACGCCATGACGTTTGAACGCGTCTTGTGCACCTGAAAGTAACTTCCCTGTGATAAACTCGTTGAACCGTCCAACGACGATCCCCACTTTTAAACCTGTACCCACTAAATGTCCTTCGAATAAATTACCCACTTTTCATCTCTCCTCATAAAGTTAATAAATGACCTAGTTTTTCCGCTTTTGTGTGTAAGTACTTTTCATTTGCCTCATTGAATGGCAGCTGGATTGGAACGCGTTCCACCACTTCTAGTTCATATCCTTTTAAGCCAGCGATTTTCTTTGGATTATTCGTCAGCAAACGCATTTGCGTAATGCCGAGTTCCCGAAGAATTTGTGCACCGATACCGTAATCACGTAAATCCGCTGCAAATCCTAGTTTTTCATTCGCTTCTACCGTATCATAGCCTTGTTCTTGCAGTTCATAGGCTTTTAGTTTATTGATCAAGCCTATCCCCCTGCCCTCTTGACGCATATATAACAATACACCGCGCCCTTCTTCTTCTATTTGAGAGAGAGCTGCTTGCAGTTGCGGGCCACAGTCACAACGGCACGACCCAAAGACATCGCCTGTTAAGCATTCCGAATGAACTCTCACTAAGACCGGTTCTGCTGTCGTCACATCACCTTTTACTAATGCAACATGTTCTTTGCCCGTCATAGTCTCGGTATAGCCGACCATGCAGAACTCGCCATAGTCCGTCGGTAGCTTGATTTCTGCTTCACGTATGACTAAACGCTCTTGCTGTAGACGGTAATGAATGAGGTCTTGAATGGTGATTAGTTTCAAATCTAGTTCTTCAGCCATCTGACGTAGCTCCGGCACACGCGCCATCGTTCCGTCATCATTCATGATTTCACAAATAACACCTGCAGATGCGCTGCCCGCCAGTCGCGCCAAATCTACTGCAGCTTCAGTATGTCCCGTACGTTCCAGCACACCACCTGATTTCGCTACGAGCGGGAATATATGCCCAGGACGTTTGAATTCGCCGGCTGTTGCATGAGGTTCCATCATTTTTACGATGGTATCTGCACGTTCAAATGCACTGATTCCAGTATGTGTAGAGCAATGATCGACACTGATCGTGAACGCAGTACCATGTGAATCTGTATTATTGTCAGTCATCATCTGTAAGCCTAGTTGTACTGCTTTCTGTTCTGTTATCGGTACACAAATCAAGCCTCGACCTTTCGTTGCCATGAAGTTGATGATTTCAGGCGTAATTTGGTCGGCCAGCGCTACAAAATCCCCTTCATTCTCTCGATCTTCATCATCCACAACGATAACGACTTTACCTTGTCGTAAATCTTCTAATGCTTCTTCGATTGTATGAAACATCCTCATTCACTCCTTCACATAAATCCATGTTGTTGTAAAAAATCTTTTGACATTCTCGAACCAGCATCCTGTCTTTTTTGCAACATATTCTCAACATATCTAGCGAGCATATCGCATTCGAAGTTGACTATATCCCCTATTTGCTTTTTCGCAATGACTGTCATTTCCTGTGAATGCGGAATCAACGAAATCGTAATATCCGTATCTTTCACTTCAAAAATCGTCAATGAAGTACCATCCAACGCGATCGAGCCCTTATGTAATAAATAGGGATCATATCCTTGCGGTAAGGACAAGTGTATATATAATGCATTATCCACTGTTCGCTTGTCACGGATCGTGGCTATTCCGTCTACGTGTCCCGTGACAAAATGTCCACCTAACCTGCCATTTGCTGCGAGTGCCCGTTCCAGATTCACAGAACTCCCCATCGCTAATTGCCGTAGTGAAGTGGAGGATACAGTTTCAGGCATGACATCCGCTTCAAATCGTGTTTTCGAGAAGCTCTTTACCGTTAAACAGACACCGTTGACCGCGATGCTGTCTCCAACTCGCACATCTGTCAATACAAGAGATGCAGCAATCGTAAGTGTCATAGATTGAGCACCAGATTGTATGCGTTCAACGCAACCAATCTCTTCTATTATTCCTGTAAACATTGTTCAATCACTCTCTTTCGGTACAGCTATGATTTTAATGTCTGGACCGATCATCTCCACACTTTCAAAGGTTAATGGAAACGCTTCATTCATCAATCGAGGATCGAGTCCCCCAATGGGTGTCAATGATCCAATCCCACCAAGTAATTTGGGCGCTACATAGCAAATAACTTTCTGCACTGCGCGCGCTTTCACGAATGAAGCATTAATAGCCGCTCCACCTTCTACAATCAACGTCATGACACCACGTCTTCCTAGCTCTAGTAGAATATCTTCTACAATCAACTGGGGTTTCTGCATCCGGACAATCTGGACATGCGGCTTCTTGAGTAACTTTTCGTGTGATAATTCTGCATATTTTCCACAAAAAATCCATGTCGGCGCTTCTGTGTTTTGAATGACCTGGCTAGATTCCGGTGTTCGTAATGATGTATCTAAAATAACTCGAATAGGATGTTGTCCACCTAGGGGCAGTCTGGTGGTGAGAAGAGGATTATCATGAAGAAGCGTTTGCACACCTACTAAAATTGCATCTTGCGTATGGCGAAGCTGATGGACATCGAGTCGCGCCTGCTCACTCGTCACCCATTTGCTGTCTCCATTTGAAGTCGCAATCTTACCGTCTATCGTCATAGCTGTTTTCATTGTCACATGAGGTGTTTTATTTTTAATAAAATGAAAAAATGGTTCATATAGTTTTTTCGCGCGTTCATCGGAAACCACTTCGGTTACTTCTACTCCTGCTTCACGAAGTTTCGCAATGCCTTTACCTGCTACTAGCGGATTCGTATCCGTTATCGCGACGAAGACACGCTTGATACCCGCTTGAATAACGGAATCTGCACAAGGCGAAGTTTTACCGGTGTGTGAACAAGGTTCCAATGTTACATACAAATCAGCATCTGTTGCTTTGGCTCCCGCCATGTCCAATGCGACGCGTTCCGCATGGCGCTCTCCCGCTTGTAAATGTGCACCCATCCCAATAATTCGGCCTTCTTTTACGACGACCGCACCTACTGGTGGATTAGGAGAGGTTTGACCTGCCACATTTTCTGCAAGTTGCAAAGCCATTTCCATATAATTCTGATTCATCGAGCAACACTCCAGCTTACGGTATTCCTCTAGTGACAATTCTACACGCAAAAAGCCCCGCAACATATTATGCGGGGCTTGTAATCATGACTAAATAAACGTTATAAACAGCAATGAAAAAATCATTACATGTAGTATATACGCACTGTTCCTTCTCTCATCCAGACTTTAACTGTCGGCTTTGGAGTTTCACCAAATCCACCTTCTGCTTTATATAAAGCATCCGGGTCACGGACTAAGAGCTTGTTAGCTCATCACCGTCGGTAGGGAATTACGCCCTGCCCCGAAGGAAACATATTCGATTAATTAAGAGTCTAGCACATGTGGTGACTAAATAACAACCGCTGAATAATTATTCAGCTGAAAATACCCATTTGTCTACAGTGAACTTTTCAATCGCTTCCATGTTAGGAGCATATCCGATTCCATCTTCTGTCGGAACCGTAATATACCCTTTGTTAGTTACTACTTCTGGTGTAATAATATCTTGTTCCCAGTAACGTGAAGATCCTGCCGTGTCGCCAGGAAGCGTGAAATTAGGTAATGTTGTCAACGCTACATTTTGGGCGCGGCCAATACCTGATTCCAGCATGCCGCCACACCATACATCAATGCCTTTTGTCGCACAATAATCATGAATTTTTTTTGCTTCTGACAGACCACCTACTCTACCAATTTTCACGTTGATAATTTTACAACTACCCAGTTCGATAGCTTTGCGCGTATCTTCCAACGAATGAATGCTCTCATCTAGACAGATCGGTGTCGTAATTTGCTTTTGTAGTGTTGCGTGATCAATAATATCGTCAGAAGCAAGTGGTTGTTCAATCATCATCAAGTTAAATTGATCGAGTTCTTTCAACAACTCCACATCATCTAACGTATAAGCAGAGTTCGCATCCGCCATTAATGGTACATCTGGATAGATTTCCCGAATAGCGCGGATTACTTCCACGTCATATCCAGGTTTGATTTTTACTTTAATACGCTTATATCCTTCATCTATAAAGCTTGTAATATTCGCCAATAAACCCTCAACATGTTCTTCAATTCCAATACTGATACCAACTTCAATACGTTGACGTTGCCCTCCGAGTGCAGCAGCAAGTGTCATATGGTGATGCTTGGCATACACATCCCATACCGCTCCTTCAATTGTCGCCTTAGCCATATTGTTTTTGCGGATATGTCCAAACAAACCACTTACCTCGTCGGGGTGTTTAATAGTTTTACCAAGTACTGCAGGTATCAAGAAATCACGCAGCATATGAATTGCCGTTTCTGTTGTTTCTTCGCTATACCAAGGGGCCGTAAATGCAACAGACTCCCCCCATCCTTCATGACCATCCGCGTCTGCGACAGTTGCTAACAAAAAGTCCTTCTGCTGAATCGTCCCGAAACTTGTAGTAAATGGATGTTTCATGGTCATGTTCATTCTACGAAGTGTTATTGACTTAATTTTCATTGGATAAACTCCTTTGATTTTGCAACGGAATCACGGATCGCTTGCAGAAACGATAATACTGAACAGGTTCCTCTGTCCTGCATACATCGATCAAAGCAAATCCTTCGCTACTCAATTGCTGAAATATTTTTCTCGTCTTCATTCGCCATTCATAGGCTAATTGCGGATTTTGTTGTTTCATCAGTTGAATATGTTTAGGCACTGGTACTTCTATTGCTTCTAACTGTAGCCATTCACTAGTTTCTGGTGAAAGTATGACGGGATACATCTCTTCGTCCAAATGAATTCGAAAAGGACGACTATATGTAAGAACAGGTTGCCATTTTTCCAATACACGCGGGCTATCAATCCACCAGGCTACTTGAAAACGATCAGTCGGCAAGCCTTTGTTTAACCCATCATTCATATTCCCATAGCAATTGACTATATAGTCATAACACACGCCATATAGCTTGGCAGTATTCAAGTAGGCGTTGCGACTTTCGAGTGGATCGAATGTCCAAACGATCAATTGATAGCCCATTTCCCGTGCCAGACGAAGTTGTTCTTCCTTTAAAAGTTTACCAATACCCATCATTTGAAATTCTTCATCTACCGCTAGCATGTGAGAGCATAGATATACTTTTTCTTCTGAATATCCTGCAAAGCTATAGGAATAGCCGATCAAACGATTTTCTAAAAATGCTCCGACAATTAAGCCACCATTTTTGACCGCCGTAATCGTCTGATGAACAGGGATTGGTTCCATTCCCCAAATTCGTTTCTCAAGCTCTTGCACGGCATGAATGTCTTCGATCGCTGTCACTTTTCTGACTGTTATATCCTTTTTCATACTGTCACCTTCTAGTTTTTAGATTGGAATGTTAACTCGATGGCAGTTGTCAAAATTTCGACTCCCGTTGCCAACGCATCTTGATTAAAAGTCATATTTGGATGGTGAAGTCCTGGTGTTAAGCCACATCCCAATCCAAGCATTGTACTTTTGACATTCGGTCGTCGGACAGAATAAAAGTGAAAATCTTCTCCTCCGGGTGTAACAACGCTACGTGTAGCCTGTTCTTTGCCAATGACTTTAACTATCGCCTGATGCATGAGATCTTCTGCTTCGGCATCTACTTCCGCCGCAACCATTTCCGCCATAACTTTATAGTTGATTTCTACATCGTACTGCCTTTCTACCGCTTGAATTACACGTTCTACTTGTTCATATAATTCATTCATGACATCATTTTCTTGGGCACGTAAATCCAAACTGAATTTCGCGTTTCCTGGAATAATGTTGGCGGATTCGCCTCCCGCTTGGAACATCGTCATCTTTGCGGTATGAGAAACCATCGGATTACAATGAATGGACTGCAAGCCTCCCACTAACGAGGCACCGACCTCAATTGCATTTTTTCCTTGATGTGGTCTTGCGCCATGTGCTTCCGTTCCTTTTATCGTTCCACTAATCATTTTTGCCGCCCCGTGTCGCAGTGAAGCAGCCGAACAACCGTCCGCCATTTCATCTGCTGCCCGTACATGAACACCAAATAAGTAATCGATATCATCAATTAATCCTTGTTCAAGAACAGCTAACGCGCCTTCACCCTTCTCTTCTGCTGGCTGGAAGAATACTTTCAATGTTCCTTGTTGAGGAATTCCACGCTTTTTCGCCATAAGCAAGGCACCAATTCCCATTGTCATATGTCCATCATGTCCGCATGAATGATTCGCTTGATAAACGCCATCCACTTCCTGCCATAATGCATCGATATCCACGCGTAACCCGACTACCGGTTTACCTTCACCGATTGTCACGGATAAACCTGTTATGCCGTCGAATAAATTCACTTGAAATCCTTCACGTTCAAGAAATTCTTTCAAGTAGGTTGTCGTTTCTGTTTCCTTCCAACTAACTTCGGGGTGACTGTGTAAATGTGCAAACACTTCATCTAGTTTGGGCTTCAATAATTGTACTTGCTCATTCATCAGAATGCCTCCTAAAATCCATTATTCATTGTAATATATTGAATTACTAATTCCTGTTTTTTCAAACTTCTCAATAATTCTAACACAAAAAAGACTTCTCTTTCACATCGTGTGAAAGGAAGTCTTTTCGTATCGGTTAAAAAGTCCAAAGGATCATCATGCCGAATAATAGCGTCATATAATTGACAGAATATAGGAACATGAAGTTAGCCCACTTATAATCATCTTTTGCATAAAAACCATAGATACTAGCCGCAATGTATCCAAGGTTCATCAATGTCGCAATGATTATGAACGTTGCACCGAACATCGTTAATAAAAATGGTAACGGCAATAAACATAATACATACACAAGCATTTGTCGTTTTGTGATAGTAAAGCCATAAACGACGGGCAACATCGCTACGTTAGCTGCACTATAATCTTCGTACTTTTTCATAGCAATTGCAAATGTATGAGGCATTTGCCAAATGAATAGTAT
Source organism: Sporosarcina ureae (assembly GCF_002082015.1). Classification (GTDB taxonomy): domain Bacteria; phylum Bacillota; class Bacilli; order Bacillales_A; family Planococcaceae; genus Sporosarcina; species Sporosarcina ureae_A. Next base: position 801,676 of record NZ_CP015109.1, read on the forward strand.
AGCGACTAAAACAATAGGTACAATATGATTCGCTGACATGATAGCTGCCCAACCTATAAGGGGAGTAACTGCTCCCGACACACTACCAATGACTGTATTTAATGTATATTTACGTTTAGACCACATCGTATAGGGTATTACATACGTAAACCATCCGATAAATGCATAAATCGCCGCTTCTAATGTAGTGAATAATAATAATAACATGCCAATTCCCGACAATATCAAACCGATTTTCAACACGGTTTTCAAAGCAAAACTTCCTGTCACAGTCGGACGTTTTTTTGTTCTCTCCATCACCGTATCAATATCAGAATCAAACCAGTTATTCATTACAAGTGCACCCGCAACAAGGAAGGTGCTACCTATCATGGTTAGCAAAAACACACCCCAGTTACCTGAAAGTGTCATGCCTGAAAAATATAATGCCAACCAAAACCCCGTAAAGACCGGAAAAATATTCGCGATCAGTACAGGTCCTTTAACTAATGATTTAATATCCGAGAAGAAGGCAGACGCCGAGCGGCTTTGAGTCGTACTCGAAACAACATGGGCTTCTTTCGTCATATAGGTCCGTTCTCCTTTTGTGTTACATCTAAATATTTTCTATTCGTACATATAACTATATCATTTTCTTAAAAGTAAAATCAAAAATTCAAGACAATTCCTTTTAAAGTGTTACAAAGATTTGTCCAAAGTGCATAAATAAACATTTCGCACGACAAAATTTCCTTTTATATACACAGTCAGCATACTATATATGATCATTTCCTCTATGATTCGACAAAGCCTGAGCCTATACCCCTTATAGGCTAGTACCTCAGTTTACCTACCATGATCAATCAAATGTCATTTCTTTTTTCATTAAAAACAATAGCTATTTATATCTTTAAAAGCGCATGGAATCAACAGTTTTCTAAATAATAAAATTGATATTAATTTAATTATCCTGTAAACTCTTGTAATAGTCTCGCGAAAAATGTGGTGATTTTCCCTTGATCCCTATGACTACTTGCATATTACTTCATATGAATAGATTTAAGAGATCTAAGTAAAAAACAGCATTTCGTGATGAAAAAATTATAAAAAGAAAGGGTTTGATTTTTTGAGAAAGATTATGTTGTTTTTATCCGTCTTTTCATTACTACTAGTAACAGCGTGCGGTAATAGTGACAGCAAAGATTCAATTAGCACAATTAAACTAGCGGATGCAGGATGGGATAGTATTCGTATCCATAACAGTATTGCACAGATTATTTTAGAAGAAGGCTACGGCTATGACACAGAAATAGTCAATGGCACTACTTCTGCAACATTCCAAGCATTACAGCAAGGTGATCTACAAGTGTATACAGAGGTTTGGTCTGATAACTTGGGTGACGCGTATACAAACGCAATCGACAGTGGTGACATTGAATCCATTTCAACAAACTTCGACGATAACTCTCAAGGCCTGTATGTTCCTACGTACGTTATTAAAGGTGATCCAGAGCGTAATATTAAAGCAATGGCTCCAGATTTAAAAACGGTAAAGGATTTAAAGAAGTATCCTGAACTATTCCAAGATCCTGAAAACAAGGATAAAGGACGCATCATTGGTGCACCATCTAGCTGGGTCGTTAGTAAACACTTAGGTGAAAAGTTAGAAACTTACGGATTAAATGACAAGTTTACGTATTTAGCTCCAGGTTCCGACTCTTCTATCGTAGCGGACTTAGCTAGCGCATATAAAAAAGGCGAGCCATGGGTAGGGTATTACTGGTCACCTACTTGGGTCACTGCGACTTATGATTTAACACTTTTAGAAGACGAGCCATTTGACCGAGAAGCTTGGGATCAAGATAGGTCTGGTGAATTCCCTCCTAATGATGTCTACATCAGTGTCCATAAAGACTTGAAAACACAAGCTCCTGAAGTAGTTGAGTTTTTCAGCCATTACGAAACTAGCAGTGCATTGACAGAAGAAGCATTAGAGTATATGGGTGAAACTGAAGCGAATCCAGAAGACACTGCAAAGTGGTTCATGAAAGAAAATGAAGAACTTTGGACTTCATGGGTGCCTGAAGATGTGGCGGAGAAAGTAAAAGCAGCACTGTAATATATGACAAATTTAGGGGTGGACGCTTTCCGCTCCACCCTTTTTTAATTTGCACCACTATTAAAAGTAGAGAAAGAGAGGAACAAGCTAGTACGTCCTAGCTTACTGCCTATGTATGAATTCCCTAACGTTAGACTACCTATAGGAGATTATGTGGAAAAGTTTATTGATTTTCTTGCAATGAACTTTGGCTGGCTTTTTGATTTCATCTTCACTATTGCTTCCACAACAATCCGCACGATTGAAACAGCTTTGCTCGCTACGCCTTGGTGGGCGATCATGATTGTCGTTTTCCTACTTGGTTGGTATTTAAACTCCATTTTAAATGGTGTCATGTTTGCCACCTTTATCTTTTTGATTGGTACTTTCAATTTATGGGAGGATACGATGACAACAGTTGCTATTATCGTAATTTCTGTTGTACTGTCCCTAGCAATTGGAATTCCAGTCGGTATTTTGATGGCATTTAGCAAAACATTTTCTGTCATCATGCGTCCTCTATTGGATGCTATGCAGACGATGCCTACATTCGTCTACTTAATACCTGTAATCTTCTTCTTTCCTCTGGGGAACGTTCCCGCAATTATTGCAACCATCATTTACGCGTTACCTCCAGTTATTCGATTAACAGAACTCGGTATTCGAAACGTCGATTCTGAAGTGATTGAGTCAGCTGAATCATTTGGATCTTCTAGAAATCAAATGCTAGTGAAAGTACAATTACCTCAAGCATTGCCTACTATGATGGCGGGAATCAACCAAACTACGATGATGGCTCTTTCCATGGCTGTTGTGGGTTCCATGGTTGGTGCTCACGGTTTGGGTGAACGTGTACTATACTCGATTAACCAGATCAATATTTCATTAGGATTCGAAGCTGGGATTAGTATCGTATTCCTAGCCATTATTATTGACCGTTTAACAAATGGAGTGGCGAATCGCCTACAAAGTACAGGGAGGAGATCAGCATGACCGTTAAACTCAAAGTAGAAAATGTCACGAAGATCTTTGGACCTCGCCCAAAGAGAGTCATTCCTATGATTGAAAAAGGAGCTACTAAACGGGAGATCCTTGAAAAGACTGGACATACAGTAGGTGTCTATAACGCCAACATGGAAATTATGGAAGGTGAGACTTTCGTAATTATGGGTCTATCCGGAAGTGGTAAATCAACATTAATTCGTTGCTTCAACTTATTGAACAAGCCTACGTCAGGTGCGATTTATGTAGATGGCGAGAATATTGTCAACTACAATAAAGAACAGTTGAAGTTTTTCCGTCAGAAGAAAATTGCGATGGTCTTTCAACACTTTGGTTTATTCAGCCATAGAACAGTTATGGAAAATATTGAATACGGTCTGGAAATTCGCGGTTTATCAAAAAGCGAACGTCGTGATATCGCGCAAAAGCATATTGATACAGTAGGGCTGAAAGGATATGAAAATCAATACCCTGATGAATTGTCAGGTGGTATGCGTCAGCGTGTAGGTATTGCACGAGCTTTGACGAATGATCCCGATATTCTGTTAATGGACGAGCCATTCAGTGCGCTTGATCCGTTGATTCGAAGAGAAATGCAAATGGAACTTCTAGATATCCAGACACGTCTTCAAAAAACTATCATCTTCATCACGCATGATGTCAATGAAGCATTCCGTATCGGTGACCGCGTGGCGGTTATGAAAGATGGTCACGTAGAGCAAATCGGTACACCTGAAGAACTATTAGAAACACCTGCAAACGATTATATTATTGACTTTACTCGTGAAATCGACCGTTCAAAAGTGTTACAAGCGATGAATATCATGTCAAAACCATTGAGCGTGATGAACGGTAAAGATGGTTTGCATGTTGCGATTAAAAACATGGAAGAACACGGTATTTCTAGTGTTTTCATTACAAATCGTGAACGACAGTTGCTCGGCTTAGTCACAATTGACTGTGCGATTGAAGGCGTGAAAAACAAAAAAACATTGGAAGAAGTAATGATAACTGATGTATTGACCGCCACTCCAGAAGAATATGTACAAGACATTATTCCTCGTGTTCTAGATTCTAAATACCCACTCGTTGTGATAGATGAAACGAACCGAATTGAAGGTATTATTTTACGAGTTCATGTACTTTCAAGTATTATTAGCAACTCCGCTGACGACGAAGAAGAGGAAACACTAATTACTCCAGTTGAAACAGTTAAAGTAACTGAATAACCAAAAGGGAAGAATGGGCATCACTGCTCATTCTTCCCTTTTGGTTAATTTTTCCCGGAAACACCGGCACTTTCAAAGGTTGCCATTTCATTGATCATCAATATAGCCGATTGAATGATACTAAATGCAACTGCCGCACCCGTACCTTCCCCTAGTCGCATGGACAAAGACAGAATAGGTTCTTTTCCTAAATATTGAAATGCCTTTTGATGTCCGGGTTCCATGGATTGATGACCAAGTAACATATATCCTGTTGCGCCTTGGCTTATAGTTTCCGCCACACAGGCTGCTGCAGTCGAGATAAATCCGTCTAAAATGATTGGCACGCGCTTAGAGGCAGCTGCAAGCATGGCCCCTACCATCGCAGCCAATTCTAGCCCCCCTACCTTACGTAATACATCATAGCCGTCTGAGGGGGTAGGTTGATGAAGAGCTAGCGCTTCCCGAACCACTTTAATTTTATGAAGATGTTGTTCAGAGGATATCCCTGTTCCATAACCAACCAGCTCTGCTGGATCTAGACCTGTTATGGCCGCCACTACGGCACTGCTTGTCGTAGTATTACCAATACCAACTTCCCCTACAACTAAGAAATCTACACCTTTTCCAAATAGCGTCATCGCTTCTTCATAACCAATCTCCAGCGCTCGTTCTACTTCTTCTTGAGTCATCGCCTCGGTACGTAAAAAGTTCTCCGACCCCTGTCGAATCTTCCGGTCTTTCACAGGTGCTGAAAATGGCTCTCCCATCACCCCCACATCAACCAATGAAAATTCTGCTTGTTGCTGTCTGCTGAAGACATTGATGGCCGCTCCGCCTACCGCCATATTCTGTACCATCTGACGTGTGACGAGTTGAGGAAAAGCTGAAATTCCCTCTTCTACAACTCCGTGATCTGCTGCAAATACTAATACACCTAATTGATGTATGCTAGGCTTCTTCTTGCCTTGAATCTCAGCCAATGTGACCACGATTTCTTCCAACTTCCCTAAACTTCCGATAGGCTTCGTCAATGTATCTACATACGCCTTTGCTTCCGCACCTGCTGAGACGTCCAATGCAGGGATAGTATACTGTTTCAAATGATGACCTTCTTTCTTAATATGTACAACTATTTATCTAGCTTCGCTTTTAAGTATATCAGTAGACCCTAATGAGTATCCAATTAAATATCTAGTATGCAAAGAATGTCGTTTGAAGGTATACTAGGAAGAGCGAACATGTCATACATTACGCCAGTTACATTACTATCAGAAAAGGGGCGATCCATATGATTAGTGAAAAATTAGCACAAGCATTGAACGAACAAATGAATAATGAATTCGCCGCAGCACAAACTTACTTATCCATGGCATCTTACTGTGAATATCGCAATTACAGCGGATTTGCGCATTTCTTTCTACAGCAAGTTGAAGAAGAGCGTCAACACGCAATGAAAATCTATTCTTATTTGAACGATCGCGGGATCCGTGCAATTATTACAGAAACACCTGCACCAACTACTTCATTCGATAACTTGGTCCACACGTTTGAAGTGGCATTGCTACAAGAAAAAGAAGTAACAAAATCTTTTTACCAAATTATGGATATGGCATGGGAAGAAAAAGAACATGCAACGATTTCATTTCTAAACTGGTTCCTTGACGAGCAAGTAGAAGAAGAAGCAACGTTTGATCGACATATCGAGTATTTGAAGCGAATCCGTGAAGATAAGAACGCATTGTTCATCTACGAGAAAGAACTTTCCACGCGTTCATTTGAAGCCGAATAAAACAACAGGCAAGCTAGTGGTTCATAGACCTCTTGCTTGCCTTTTCTATTCTAGCGATACGGTTTAAACATGCTTCACATATACATTGCTTATGCAGTTGTTCTTCTGGTATTTGGCGAAACACTTCTTCTGTAAAAATTTTCTTTGTACACCAGCAATGTTCGTCACTCTCCACTGAACTCCCACACAGATTATTCCCCTGGCAAATCGGACATTCGTTTTTCATGTATTCTCCTTTCTACAACCGATGCTTGTCCAGCTCCGCCGTATTTTTCTTCTCTAACTCTTCTACACGTTCTTCTAATTCCTTATTTCGTTTCATACTTTCCATCGAATACAAACCCGCTAGTAAAGCGACCACAAATGTTGCGTAGTTAAACCACTCCATACATTCCGCCCCTTTTTTACTTTTGTTTTTTCAAAAACATTTCATACACTTTTTTCAATGTCTCAGGTGTGAGTTCCATATTATGTTCATACATATATTTTACTGCATATCCTAGCGCAACTGTCATAGACCCGGCAACACTTGCGGCAACGACCATTCCTGCACCCGGAATCACTTTAACGATTTGACGAAAAGCTGTTTTTCCGATATTCCCTACGATCGTTGCAATGATCAGCTCCTTGGCATGGTCTTTTGTAATCGGTTTTCCATATAATGTAGATAACTTCAACATGAGGCCCACTTGCAATGTTGTCAACGGTATAAAGTCAGCACCCGGAATGGGAACTGCTCCAATCGTAGCGGCTGATGCACCTGCTGCAAGAATCCATCGTTTGGCAATGGATGATTTATCGGCCATATTTGCTGCGAGTAAAAGATCTTTATTGGCGTCTTTTAATTGCTGAAGAATCTCTTTTTGCAGGAATTCCATTTGCTCTCCTGTCTTTGAAGAGATGGGAATAACCGGATAAGCAAACCCAGTATGCTCCAAAACATAGTTCACTAAACTCGGGACATCATCGGCTGCATCTATTTTATTGAGTACGAGAATAATCTTCTTATTGAGTGTAGCAATCTTATTCAATGACTTTAGTTCTGTATCTGACAATACCGTACCCGCTGCATTGAGGAAGAATAAAATCACATCTGCTTGATTATAAAACTTCAGCGTCTCATTTGAATGTTCCTGATGAATATCATCAAGACCCGGCGTGTCGACAAACAATATGTTGTCTGTGTAATAAAACTTTTTAACTTCTTTCGTTTCCCCAGGTTGCGCTCCCACTTCTGCTACATCTTTTTGCATAAGACGATTCAGTGTAGATGACTTCCCTGCATTGACGTCCCCGACCATCGCAATCAGAATTTCTTTTTGTAATTGTTCGTTGATTAGATCAGATTCTTGTTTAAACACTTCATCAAATGATTCATCTGACATGAAATTCGGTGTTTTCATTGTAGCATCTTCCTCCATTAAATTTGATTATTCAGTTTAAAGTATTGTAAAAAAGAGCATCAGTCATTCCCTTTCTTTTGACTGATGCCCTACGCTATTTATCTGGTCACTTAATAATAAGGTGAAATCAATATATACACAAGGACTCCTGTAAAGCTAACATATAACCATATAGGCATCGTCCAACGAGCAATTTTTCGGTGACGCGGGATTTCCATATTCCATGCTCTTGCGACACTTGTTAGCGCGAGCGGAACGATCGCAGCGGCTAACACGATGTGTGAGAACAAGATGAAGTAGTAGAATCCTGCCAAGAAACCACTACCGCCAAACGGCGTGGACTCTGATAAAAAGTGATATGTGACATATGTCACTAAAAATAAAGCGGTTGTCCCAAACGCTGCATAGATAAAACGTTCATGCAGTTTGACATTTTTCTTCAAAATCGCGACTAATGCACAAACAAGAAAAACAAAAGTGAAACTGTTAAATATGGCATTCAATAGAGGCAAGATTGTAATATCAAATGCTGTGAAATTCTCTACACCTGGCATGCCTGCCAAGATACCTATCGCACCAATGAGAATGACAGAGATGATGATAATCGCCGGACGGTAATTCCGTTTTTTGAAATTTGCAGGCGGTGTTGTTTGATTCGTATAGTTCATCTAGTAGCACTCCTAATCCTATATTCATAACTACCCTATATCGTACCATACGTAACATGTTACGCAGGTCATAATTGTGTCGATTTTTGAAATTGCTCTTCCGTTTCTTCTCTGAATTCATTAATTACTTTTATAAATTTGGCAATGGTCGGTGTCAAATAAGAATCTGCGCGTCGTACAAAAACCGTTTTAATTTGGCTGTACTTGGGCGGCAGATGATAGCAATAGACTAACCCTTGATCTAATAAATGAGAAACAGTTGATCTTGGAACGAATGTCACACCTAATCCTGCCGCCACACTGCCGAGAATCGTCTCCAATGTTCCGAACTCCATCATTTTCGTCGGCTTGAATTGCTCATCTTCAAGCCATGACTCTAAGCGAGCTCGATAACCACAGCCCTTTCTAAAACAAAGGATCGGCTCATCTTTAATGTCTTCAATCGATTGGAACGGTTTACTCGAAAGTAACACGAGCTCTTCTTCAAGCACATCATGTACGGCTAGATCGGGATGCGTCGTACCTCCTGATATAAACGCTCCATCAAGTTGATGATTTAGAACCTTAAATTGCAATCCTTCCGTTACACCCGTCAATAGTGAAATATCGACTTGTTTATATTTTTTATTATATCTTGACAGAATAATCGGCAATTTGATCACCGTTTCTACCGAACCTAGTTCCAGCTTTCCTGAAGGTTCTTTGTCATTCTGCACCACTTTCCTCATTTCATTTGTTAGCGATAAAATCTTCTCGCTGTAAATAAGAAGGCGTTTCCCTTCAGGCGTTAAGATCATTCCTCGGTTATGACGATTAAATAAAGGCGTTTTTAATTCCGCTTCGAGCTTTTGTATTCGAGACGTAATATTGGACTGTACATAGCGTAATTCTTTAGCTGCCGCTGTGATGGTTCCTTTTTCTGCGACAACCTGGAATATCTCCAAGTCTTTAAATTCCATGTATATCCTCCTAGTAATATTCCCTTATCTATATGGTATCACTAAAATCGATAGTAGTCATCATTATTATTCGTTTTACGTGATTTCCAATATAGTGTTTAATAGGAGTAGTACTTCAAGGAGGTTGGGGCTGTTGAAAAACAAAATTATTTGGGGAGCGTTTCTGTGCTTTATAGCCAGTGTGTCATGGGGTGCAATGTTCCCAGTTGCCAATAGCGCGTTCAAAAATATTGATCCTTTTTATTTCACATTAATCCGTTATGTATCGGTAACACTTCTACTCGTCATCATACTATGGTTTAAAGAAGGAACACAGGCGTTTCGATTTGAAAAAAGAGGTTTATCTCTTTGGTTCTTCGGGACGATGGCATTCGTTGTCTATAATCTTTTTATTTTCTGGGGTCAAGATTTAATGGGACAACCCGGAACGATGGTAGCGTCCATTTCAGAGGCCATGATGCCGATGATTTCTATTGTTATTGTCTGGATGATTAGTAGACATAAACCACACGGCTTCACGCTCACTTGTGTATTTACGGCATTTGTCGGTGTGATGCTTGTGATCACAAAAGGTGACTTACGCACTTTTTTGACAGCAACCGATGATATTGTACCTTCACTTCTCATCTTCATTGCAGTAATCGGCTGGGTGATTTATACAATGGGCGGCAATCGCTTTAGTGAATGGTCTGCATTACGTTATTCTACATTGAGCTGTCTACTTGGTACATTCACTGCTTGTATAGTGGTATTTTTCGTAACATTGACAGGCTATATTTCGGTTCCAACTGTGGAAACTTTGCAAGTCGTAACACCACATATGTTGTTTATGATCGCATTCCCGGGCATTATTGCGTTAGTAGGTTGGAATGTTGGTGTACGCATCCTATCTCCATTGAACGGTTTACTATTTATTAATTTCGTGCCAGTGACTACACTAGTCATTTCATATATACAAGGGTATCAGTTAACCATTTTCGATTACATTGGTACAGTATTTATTATTGCAGCGCTATTAGGTAATAATATATTCCTTCGTATACAACAGAAGCGCAACGACGAAGTACATCAATATAAAGAACATAATGCGCAACCTAGTGTATAATGAACCTGAAAAATCTACTATTTTAAATGAACTAAAAAACACAGCCACATTCCAAGAATTTCGAATGTGGCTGTATTTTTAATCCGTTTTTCCATTTACTTACAGATGAACATGGAAAAATCGAGTCAATTGCTTAATCTTGGTCAAGCTTTTATACTATTAGCACATTAAATAAAACGAACAGGAGTGATTGTCGATGAAGAAATGGTGGCTTTTACCCGCCCTCGCTGTTTTTTTGGCTGCGTGTGGTAGCAATCAGGAAGCAAAACCTGTAGAAGATGAGGACATTTCGGTTGATGAAATCGAACCTGAGGAAGAACCGGCAGAACCTGAAGTGACTGAACCTACTGACACGGAAGAAACATCAGAAGAGGCACCTGAAGAAATGCCTGGTGAAGAACCGAATGCTCCATACGAACCTTCTAATACTAACTTGTTAGAACATGAAGAAGCTGAAATATTGGAAGAACATATACCGATGGACGAGTTAACGGCTCAAGTAGAAGTGGATAATCAAAACAAACGAATCGTTCTGTATGAAAATAAAAGCGGACAAGAAGTATACAAAAGTATTTTCATCAAAGACGATAATCATTTAAAAATTATTGATTTGAATGACGATCACGTATTGTATGAAGGTAATTTGTAAAATAAAGAGGTTGGGACAGAACAGAAAAAACGTAAGGGGAATGTCCTTTACGTTTTTTTCTGTTCTTATCAGTAAAAATTTTTTTAGAATAACAGAGTGTACCGGAACGGAGAAAGGCCGACTCCTGAGGGATCAGCGTGCGTCTTGAGACCCTGGACAGGTGCCTTAATTTCTGCAAAGTACACAGAAATACGGCCAAGCGAACCCTACGTTGTTCGCTTGGCTCAAGCCACGCCCCTCGGAAAGCGTGCCTTTCGGAGTGCAGGGAAACGGGGTGAGATAGTTATATCCCAACCTCTTTATTTTATATATCTTCTGGCTGACACATATTCTGACTTATACGGTTCCACTGTCATCGGAATGATTTCTACAGTACGCTTAGGGTTTGGTGCGTGGATCATTTGACCATTCCCTGCATACATTCCTACATGGTGAATGATCCCTTTTCCTTTATTATAGGCAAAGAACATCAAGTCACCGGGTTGTAGATCATTCTTCTTTATCAACGTTCCGTTCAATGCTTGCACAGAAGCATCACGCGGTATATCAATACCGTGTTGTCGGTAGACTGAGTAAGTGAATCCTGAACAATCCAGTCCAAATCCTGAAGTACCTGCCCATAGATACGTTAATCCGTCAAAGAGCTTGGCTGTATCCATGATTTGTTGTGTTGTGGGCTTCGGCATGACACCATCTGCTCCTACTATCTTCACTGCGCTTCTGTCTACGTACTTCACTCCGTCGGCAGGTGTTTGGACTGCGATTTTATTATCCATAACTTCCATGACCGGCAATGTCGTGTTGAAACTTATTGAGCGGTAAGGTTGCTCTCCGTTTTTATCCATCGTAAGTGTGGCTGATCTCTTCGATACCATGGCCGTGTCACATGTTACGTAGTTAGGATACACAGTCGTTAAATGACTCTTCAACATCCATCCCGGATAACCTGCTGCGTTTTTTGGAGAGCTTTGATCCACTACTATTACCTGAACCCAGTCTCCTTTTGTTTGCAGGACTTTGACTGTTTGACCGTATAGTGCTTGCGTTTCTAGTTTCCCTACTAGCCATTGCTTTTCACGTAAACTCATTGCAGTAACCCATTTCGTAATGTCAGGCAATTTGTTTGTCGCATACGCGTCTACTGTGCGCGACTTGGCTGGTTCTTTCCAAAGTGTTGTAACGGGAACATTTACTGTTTGCACTGGTGTGTTATTCGGTTGATAACAAGCGGGTTGCTCTCTAAAATCAGGCTCAAGAATTCGGGCAAGAAATACTGCAAAATGTCCACGAGTTAATGTTTGATTCGGCTTAAACGTATTATCCAAATACCCTGTCGTAATAGCATTTACAGATAACTTTTGTATATCAGATAAACCCCAATACGTTGCAGGCACATCACGGAATCGATACGTAGATTTACCCGTCAGATTGAATGCGCGAACGAATACCGCTGCCATTTGCCCACGTTTTAAATTACCATACGGTTGAAATTCTTTATTCTCGTTACCCATGAAAATACCTTCATCAACCATTGTGGCGATGAGTGCGTAGTGCGGATGAGATAACTTTACGTCCGACAGCTTGGCATCAGGTCTATTATCTACAGGGATTTTCAGTGCGCGTTGAATCATTCCTGACGCTTCGAGCCGTGTGATCGGTTCGTTTACCCGGTACTTGGTGTTTGGCTTTTCTATGATAATTCCTTTTTCTACTAGATAATGTATTTCATCAGCAGCCGAATGCTGTTGACGTACGTCTTGGAAGACGGTGGCATGTGAGGTAGTAGGGATTGCATATAGGACTAACATCATCGTTAGCACTATTGCACAGATCTTTTTCAAGTTTAGGACACTTCCATTTCTATAGGTAGTTTTTCCTTAACTATACCTGAGCGACAATTTTTTGTATAGAAAAAATTCAAATAAGTGTGACTGCACTTAACTTATATTCATGCAAAAAAGAGATCTCCCTTGAAGTGTTGACACTTCAGAGAGATCTTTTGTTAACTGAATAGCAGTTCGCTGACTACCTTAATTCAATTCGTTATTACGTTAAGATGTTCTTTAAAATCGAAACTGCTTGATCGATTTCTTCATTTGTGACTGTTAATGGTGGTAATAGACGGATGACATTCGTCCCGGCAGGTACTAGGAGTAATCCTTGTTTTTCGGCCTCTTGGATGAATGAAGCCATTTCTTTATTCGAATGAATTCCAACTAATAAGCCATTACCACGAATCGAGTATTTATCTTTAGGTAGTTCTGCTTGGAGTTGTTGTTTCAAATACGTACCTTTTTCTTCAACAACCTTTAAAAATGCAGGATCAAATACATGATCAATTACTGTTTGAGCAACTGATACGGCTAATGGGTTACCACCGAACGTTGTACCATGTGAGCCCGGGCCGAATGTATCGAATAGCTCTTCGCCAGCTAGCATGGCTCCGATCGGAAAACCGCCACCAAGACCTTTAGCAAGAGAAATAATATCGGGTTTTAGTGCAGTCTGCTCGTAGGCATAGCGTGTCCCTGTACGCCCGATTCCTGTCTGTACTTCGTCGATAATAAGAAGAATATGATGTTCATTACAGGCAGCCATAACTGCTTCAGCAAAAGCAGGTTCGATAGAATTCACTCCACCTTCCGCTTGGATGACTTCTAGCATGATAGCAGCTACATTCTCGTTAGTTGCCTGTTTCAAAGCTTCGATATCATTAAACGGTAAAGCTTCGAAACTTCCAAGCATTGGGCCAAATCCTTGTTGGATTTTATCCTGACCCGTAGCCGCCATCGCACCGAATGTTCGCCCATGGAATGACTGTTTGAACGATAAGATATGATGCTTGCCTGTATGTTTACGCGCTAGCTTAATTGCTGCTTCATTCGCTTCAGCACCACTGTTACAAAATAATGCATACGATAGATCCGTATCTTTCGTTAATGATTCAGCAAGTTTTTCCTGTTCTGGACTTTCAAATAAATTGGAAATATGCCATAGCTTTTCACTTTGTTCTTGCAATGTTTTAACGATGGCAGGATGAGCGTGACCTAAACTGACGACTGCGATGCCGCTAGTAAAGTCTAAATAATCCTTTCCCTTATCGTCAGTTACTACGGTACCTTGTCCTTTTACGAGATGTACCGCACGTCTTGCATAGTTATTGAATAAATACGTCACGCGATTGCCTCCTCATTGGTAATGACCGTGCCATTTAATTTTTGACAGACGATCTGTACTGATGGAATGCCCGCTTCTAGACAATCGATGGCCGCCATTACTTTCGGAATCATTCCTCCGTAGATATCTTCTGTTTTAATCCAGCGATAAATTGCTTGAGGTACCACTTCTGTCTGAGGTTGGTCTTGAATCCGGATTCCAGATGTATCTGTCACCAATAATAAACTTTCTGCCTCAACAGCTAATGCAATTTGACTAGCGACTGTATCCGCGTTAACGTTCAATGGATCCCCAGAAGCAGTTGCACCAATACACGAGATTACAGGAACAATGCCTGCATCCAATAATGCGTCCAAGATCTCTGTTTTCACTGTTTTAATTTCTCCCACATAACCATACGTATCAAAATCAAGTACATCACACGTAAATAAGTTCGTATCGAATCCACTTAACCCAACCGCTTTGATCTCTTCTTGATTGAAACGATGAACGAGCGCTGGATTTACTTGGCCAATCATGATTGACTGAACGATCCCGATCGCTTCAGCAGATGTAACACGGAACCCCTTAACTACAGTCGAAGCGACACCGCGATTCTCAAGCTCTTGATTAATATTTGGTCCCCCACCATGAACAATAATTACTTGAACACCATCTTGCTGTAATTTCTTCACACCTTGGAAAAAACTATCGCTTAATTCGTCTAGCATACTGCCGCCTAGTTTGATAACCTGTCGTTTACGTGCGGTATGTTGCGTTGATTTGAACGTAGTCATAAGTAAGATCGCACCCCCATGCCATTCCCTGTCCAGTTCCTTGGTTTAATTCTATTGCAAATTTGACTTCATGTTGTTTAAGGTAAATTAACAATTTCTCTTCTGAAAACGGAATAGGTTCCCCGCCTTCTACTACTACAGTGTCACCAATATAGATTTTGATATCTTCAGGATCTATTGTGGCCCCGCTATATCCAACTGCAGCAATAATTCTTCCCCAGTTCGCATCACAGCCAAATACTGCCGTCTTGACAAGCGGTGAACCGACAACAGATTTTGCGATTTGACGCGCTTGTCCATCCGAAACTGCACCTGTCACTTTCGCTTCGATCAATTTGGTAGCACCTTCTCCGTCTTTAGCGATCATTTTCGCCAAATCACGAGATACGGCATGCAATGCATCGACGAAAGATTGCCATTCGGGATGATCCGGAGTTAATGAGTGGTTACTCGCCATTCCGTTTGCCATGACGAGAACCATATCATTTGTTGACGTATCACCGTCTACTGTAATGGAGTTAAAAGTTACATCCGTAATCTCTTTAAGTGCTGTTTGTAAATGTTCAGATTCAATATTGGCATCGGTTGTGATGAAGCCAAGCATTGTCGCCATATTCGGTTCGATCATTCCTGAACCTTTTGCGACACCTGCTACCACTACTTCACGATCATCGATCACCGTTGCGTAGGCAGTATTTTTTGTTACGGTATCTGTTGTTAAAATTGCTTGTGAAAATTGAATGGAGCCTTCTAACGTGTCCATCGGTTGAAGTTTTTCAATACCAGATAGTAAAGGAACCATATTCATTTGTTCACCAATCACACCCGTTGAGGCAATTCCTACAAGATTGGAATCAATACCTAAATGCTCTGCAGTCTTTTGTTGCATAGTTACTGCGTCATGCATCCCTTGCTTTCCTGTGCATGCATTCGCGTTACCAGAGTTAATGACAACCGCTTGCATTTTTTGTGTTTCATAAACAACTTTTTTTGTAACTTGAAGTGGAGCTGCCTGGATTACATTCGTTGTGAAGACACCCGCAACACTCGCTGGCACTTCGCTGACTAATAAAGCTAAATCATTTTTCTTATGCTTTAGCCCACAGTGAATGCCGACTGCCTTGAATCCTTTTGGTGAAATAATGTTTTTACGCGAGATGCGCTTCATACTTTCGATAGTTTCCATAGTAGTGCTCCCCCTCTAGTTCTCGTTTCCAAATTAATTAGTTAAATCCATAATGGAATAACATCGATTCCTGTTTTTTCATTTAGACCATATTGAATATTCATGTTTTGTATAGCTTGTCCAGCGGCACCTTTCACCACATTATCAATAACTGCTATAATCGTTGCCTTATTTGTTCGTGGATCTACCTTGACATGGATATCGCAATAGTTGGAGCCATATACCTGTTTCGTACTGACCTTTTGCACGTCTGTCATAATACGAACGAACGGACTATCTTTATAAGTTTCTTGCAAGCAATTTATAAGTTGTTCTTCCGTTACTTGTCCATTCACTTTTGCATAGCTCGTTGTCATGATGCCCCTCGTCATAGGAACAAGATGTGTAGTGAACATAATTGGTTCCGGCTGATCGGCAAATGTATTCATTGCTTGTTCAATTTCTGGTATATGCTGATGCTGATGAATTTTGTATATAGAGAAGTTTTCATTTGTTTCACTGAAATGAGTCGCTTGGCTCGGTTTATTACCTGCACCCGATATACCACTTTTCGCATCAATGATCAATTGGCTACCGTCAATTAGTCTGTTTTTCAGTAACGGAAGTAAAGAAAGAAGAACTGCTGTCGGGTAACACCCTGGATTCGCAATGACTTCCGCATCGGCAATATCCTGTTTATTCCATTCGGGAAGTCCGTATACACTTTTCTCCAAATGTTCAATTGGCGGTGCATCCTTTTGATACCAGTGCTCAAAAGTCCCTTGATCTTTCAATCTAAAATCTCCTGATAAGTCAATCAATTTAGCACCTGCGCCCACCAATGGAGGAAGTAGTGTAGTTGTAACACCAGCTGGTGTACTGAAAAACACTGTGTCCAGCTTGCTAATATGTTCTGGTTCTATAGCCTTCATCGGCCGATCGTGAATATTCACGAGATGTGGATATTTTTGAGAAAAGACCGTCCCCACTTCTGAGGATGTGAATAAATCAATTTGTTCAATTTCCGGATGGTTTTGTAGCAACCGTATCAATTCTAGGCCACCGTATCCAGACGCTCCTACGATTCCAACCTTCAACGCTATCACCTCTTTATTCATTAATGATAAGTATACGTATGTATAATTATAAAGTCAACTGTATTTTTATTTATTAACAGTCAATTTACAAATTCTCTTTCCTTTCTTAATAGAAAATCTATAACTTCCTCTTCACTATATGTTATTATTATGGAGTGTATAATATGATCAAATGAATTAGAAACTTTCAGGAGGCTATTATGGTAGATTTATTAAAATTATCGGGTAAAAATATTGTCATTATGGGTGTGGCAAATGAACGTAGTATTGGTTGGGGAGTTGCAAGAGCATTATTCTCAGTTGGTGCGAATGTCATTTTCACCTACCGTAAAGATCGCTCCCGTGATAAATTAGAAAAAGCGTTAGCTAAAAGTGAATTTACAGCTACACAAATTGTACAATGTGATGTCAATAGTGATGAAAGCATCGAGCAGGCTTTCAAATCGATTGGCGAACAAGTTGGTGTAATTCATGGCGTAGTTCACTCTATCGCGTTTGCCCATCAACAAGACTTGCATAATCCATTTGTAGAAACGACTCGTGATGGATATGCATTCGCACAAGATTCCAGTGCCTATTCATTGGTAGCAGCAGCACGTGAAGCCCGTCATTATATGACAGAAGGCGGAGCAATCATTACGATGAGTTATTTAGGGGCAGAGCGAGTTCTTGAAGGCTATAACGTAATGGGTGTTGCAAAAGCTGCTCTTGAAGCTTCTGTACGCTACTTGGCATCGGAGCTAGGTGAACAAAATATTCGCGTCAATGCAATCTCTGCTGGAGCAGTTCGTACATTATCCGCAAAAGGCGTTCCTTCCTTTAATACTATCCTCAGTCAAATTGAGGAGCGTGCGCCACTAAAACGTAATGTCAAACCTGAAGAGGTTTCAGATATGACAGTGGCAATGTTAAGTAATTTATCGAGTGGCGTGACAGGTGAAGTCATCTATGTAGATGCCGGCTACCACATTATGGGGTAATCTTCTGAAGGATTCTCTTAGGAGAATCCTTTTTTATGAGCTCTTTTCACTATAATACAATTAATTGTCTCAATACATATACTTTTCAGAGTACCTCAGGAGGAAGTTCAAATGAATCAATTTACAAAATTTGATACGTTCAAATTAGGGCTGACGATGTTCGCGCTCTTTTTCGGTGCAGGAAATATGATTTTTCCACCGCTACTAGGCCAACTAGCAGGAACACAAACATGGATTACGCTAGCTGGCTTTTTAATAACAGGAGTAGGTCTTCCTTATCTCGGCGTAATTGCAGTGACTATGAGTGGCAATCAATTAAGTGATTTAGCTGGAAAAGCATCTCCTTTATTCGCCATGATTTTTCCATTAGTTATTTATTTAGCACTTGGGCCATTCTTCGGTGTTCCGCGTACAGCGACTGTCTCATTCGAAATTGCCGTTTCTCCATTTGTACCGGATTCGTATTCTAGGTTGGCATTGGCGCTCTTTTCCATTGTGTTTTTTGCAGTGACGATTTGGCTTTCATTTAAGCCAAATAAACTAGTTGATCGTTTCGGAAGTATTTTAACTCCCATATTGCTAGCTATCGTCACGCTTATCGTCGTGACTGGTATTATCAAACCAGTCGGTGAAGCGGGCGCACCGCAAGGATCTTATGCAGAAGATTATTTTTTCAAAGGTTTTATCGAAGGGTATGGAACAATGGACGCAATGGCTGCGCTCGTCTTCGCCATTATCGTCATTAATGCCGTAAAAGCGAAAGGTATTACTGATAGAAGAGCAATTACTGTTATTACAATGAAAGCAGGATCTATCGCAGTGATCGGGTTAAGTTTTGTCTATGCTGGATTAGCCTACCTAGGGATGACGAGCCGCTCTGTAGCAGAAGGCGCAACGAACGGCGGAGACATTTTAGCCAAACTTGCCTATGCTTTAATGGGGAATAATGGATTATACTTACTCGGGCTTGCAGTCACACTAGCTTGTTTAACAACTTCTGTTGGTTTGACGACTGCTAGTGCTACTTATCTCTCTAAAGTTGCACCGAAAATCTCTTATAAAGCATTCGTGTTTATTATTTGTTTGTTTTCAACGATCGTTGCGAATGTCGGTCTCACGCAGTTGCTTGCAGTGACGATTCCTATACTAGTAGGTGTATACCCACTTGCTATCGTACTAATAACCTTCAGATTGTTACACCCGTTTTTCAAAGGTTATCATGAGGTGTATAGTTACGGTTTATTGGCAGCGGGTCTAATTGGATTTTTTGATGTGTTACGTGCATTTAATATCGACCTGGTACCGGTTAAACATATATTGGAATTTTTGCCATTATACGAGCAAGGTGTCGGTTGGATTTTGCCTGCCATAGTGTTTGGCGCAATAGGTTTTATTGTCGCTTCTGCTCAAGGTAAGCCTCGCGTTGAATAGTAAAAGCCTGCGGACATCCGCAGGCTTTTACTTATTTTTTATCAAGTTATATTACTGTCCCTTCATCAATCCTTTATTACCTTTTGTAATAATGGATTCATAATCGATATATTCGTAAATGTCGTCTTCGATATGGTCGCTAAACTTTTTAAGTTCCCCCACTGTCAGGTCTTCAATTGCTTTGTTTTCCTGTTCACAATAAATAATGATTTTTCCAACGGTTTCATGCGCATCACGGAACGGCGTACCTTTTGCAACTAAATAGTCCGCCACTTCTGTAGCATTCAGGAATCCACCTTTAATTGCGGCTTTCATTTGCTCAGCATGTACTTGTAGAGTGTCGATCATTTTAGACATGATTTCCAAGCAATCAAGAACTGTATCCAGTGCATCAAAGAATTGCTCTTTGTCTTCTTGCATGTCTTTGTTATATGTTAATGGCAACCCTTTTAACGTAGTCAGTAAAGCGAATAGAGACCCATATACACGTCCTGTTTTACCACGGATCAGTTCGGCTGCATCCGGATTTTTCTTTTGTGGCATGATGCTACTTCCTGTTGAATAGGCATCTGATATGGTGATAAAACGGAACTCTTGGCTACTCCAAAGAATTAATTCTTCACTTAAACGGCTCATATGCATCATAATGAGTGAGAAGTCGGACATTAATTCTACTAAGTAATCGCGATCACTGACTCCGTCAAGGAAGTTATCTACCGGCTTATCGAACCCTAGCAATGCTGTAGTCACTTGACGATCAATATCATGTGTTGTGCCGGCAAGCGCCCCACAGCCAAGAGGGTTTTCATTTAAGAGCTCAGCCGCGTTTTGCACACGTTTTTTATCTCGTTTGAACATTTGTGCATAAGCACCCAAATGGTGGCCGAAAGTGACGACTTGCGCGCGTTGCAAATGTGTGTAACCCGGCATAATAACATTGTTTGCTTTTCCTTTTGCTTCAAGTGAATCAATTAGAACTTGCAATGCATCCATGACGACAGATGCTTGATTTCTCGCATACTGTCTCATATCGACAGCTACTTGATCATTTCGACTACGGGCCGTATGTAATTTCTTACCTGTCTCCCCTACTCGCTCCGTCAAGTTCATTTCAATGAATGAGTGAATATCTTCGTAATTGCCTTCAATTTGTAGTTCGCCAGATTCAATATCTGCTAAAATTGACTGCAAGCCGTTCACTAGCAATTCACCTTCCTCCGGTGACAATAAATCCGAATGAACTTGCATCGTTACGTGTGCGATACTACCTGCAATATCCTCTCTATATAAACGATAATCAACGGGTAAAGAACTATTGAACTTCTCCATGATCTCATCTGCTTTACTACTAAAACGTCCGCCCCAAAGCTTCATCATTCATCAAACCTCTCGAATTGTATTTTTATGCTTATTTGCGCATGCTGATCATGATTGGTACTTTCTTGCACTTTTTCTATTCTCTTATTTTGACACAGTAGAAGACATTTTTCTACTGTAAGTGCTATTGCGATTCCTTGTTTAAACTGTGCATTTATGAGATAATGATTGAACTACAAACAAATGAGTGATGACAATGACAAACTGTACGCCCATCCAACAATTAAAATTTTTTATGACCTCGCCCAAAATTAGCGAGGTTTTTTTGTTGTTTAAGGGCAACACTGTTAGAGGGGGGAAACTTTTATGACAACTCGTATCAATGAACACTCTACATCTTCTGTCTTAGCAATTTGGATTAGTTTAATTAGCAATATCGTACTAACCATATTAAAATTAGTCGTTGGGTTTATTTTCAGAAGTCCGGTTTTACTCGCAGATGGTTTCAACAATGCCAGTGACGTGGTCGCTTCTGCCGCTGCGTTGACATCCATGCAGATTTCAAAACGACCCGCTGATGAAGATCATCCGTATGGGCACGGTAAAGCAGAGGTAATTGGCTCAAGTATCGTAGCAATTATTTTAGGTTTGGCTTCCATTTATATTGCTGTTGAAGCAGCGAAAGCGTTGTTCGCAGAACCAGCAACAGCCAGTAAAATTGCATTACTCACAGCAATTGTATCGTTAGTTTGGAAATACGTGCTCTATATTTATACAATACGTGTAGGAACAGCTGAAAGCAGTAAAGCCTTAATTGCCACGGCTTATGACCATTTGGCTGATGTTTATGCCTCACTTGCCGCAGTGGTCGGAATTGGACTTGCATTAATAGGGGATGCCTATGATTGGCTGTTGCTCTCGTACGGTGATCCTATCGCGGGAATTATTGTATCCATTTTTGTATTTAAAATTGCGGTGGAAATCGGTAAAGATAGTATTGATATATTAATGGAAAAAAGTGTTGATGATGATCGATTAATCGCATTTGAAGAATTGATTCAATCAATTCCAGAGGTAAAACGAATTGACCGTTTGCGCGCCAGAGAACATGGCCACTATGTATTGGTCGATATTCGCATCGCAGTCGATGGAGATTTAACCGTGCAACAAGGCCATATTATTTCAAGTAGATTACGTAATTTGATCATGGCAAGAAATGAAGACGTCGATGAAGTGTTAATTCACTTAAATCCGTGGTATCCCGAAAAACAATCCGGTATACTTACTAACGAGGAGTGAATAAAATGAGTACAGTAACGATCAATACACTAGAAGTATGTGTAAAGGAAACAGAGGAAACAGTACGTTTCGCAGATGAACATTTTTTACAGCAACCCATCTCTTATTTGAAATCTAATATAGCTGAATTTATTTTCGTCGAGTCACCTGACTTTGATGAGATCCAAGTGGATTCGCTTGCACTTGAAGTAGATGATATTTTCAAAACGTATATGGCGTTATTTGGATTACAGGGCAAGAAAAAGGAAGGCGACACGATTCGTGCATTTATCGAGGAAAAACTTCAGCACGAACTCAACGGTTTTAGCATTTCGTTTTCTGACAATGAAGGTTTCTGGGAGTTGAATGTTCCATTTGATTCCCTGAAAGGTTTTGACGAGACGATGTCCATCCAGGATGCATTACAACTTTTGTATGAAGTACTTGGCGATTTGCATGAAATGAGAGCAAACAACTAATGGCCTCGCATTATATTTATACGTATATTCGGCACCGTGATGAAGAGGAATTATGCCGAATGGAAATGCGTGCTTTTTTCGGTCATGACGTAGAAGATAATGTGATCGTAAGCGAAATTGGCGTTGATCCGTCACGAAGTCCGTTTATACAAACTCGACTCGAAGTCATACTGGATGCAGACAGTTTAGAATTGCTAGTGGACAGAGCTTCTGAGTTGGAGATGGATCAATTATTTAAGACAGTCTGCTTGAACGATATGACACTTGCCAGAACAGCTAAAATCGGTCATGATGATCGTCGTAAAATAGAGCGTACAATTGGATTGCGGATCAAAGGCGAGCCAGAGTTGGATGATCCTGAAGTGTTAATCGGCATCATGCAATTGGATGATCACTGGTATGCCGGGATTTTACTTTATAGTTCTTCTGATTGGCATGTACACCAGCAAAAGCCACATATGTATTCCACTGCACTTGGTACACGTTTAGCCAGAGCTGCCGTCAATATCGCAGTTCCGCATCCTGAAGGAAAACGCGTCATCGATCCTTGCTGTGGAATCGGAACTGTCCTTGTTGAAGCACTATCTATGGGAATCCCAATTGAAGGTCGTGATATTAATCCACTTGTCGTCTATGGTTCACGAAAAAATATTGACTATTTCGGTTTGGAAGGCCAAGTGGCAATAGGTCCAATCTCTGAAGTCGATGAAGAGTATGACGTTGCGATTATTGATATGCCATATAATTTATTTACGCATATTACAGCAGAAGGCCAACTCGAAATTTTGAAAGAAGCTCGTCGGTTTGCGAAAACCTGCTTAATCATCACGATTGAGAATATGGATGAAATGCTCGAAATTGCCGGATTTGAGATAGCCGATCGTTGTCTCGCACGTAAAGGTACGTTTTCGCGTGAAGTAGTGCTATGTAAATAATGAAAGACGAGTGAGGATTCTTCTCTCACTCGTTTTTTTTATTGTCTGTTTTAGTGTAGCAATTGGTTTATTCATACTTACATACTCCTCCATGCTTGTTACATTAATGAATCACAAATAATTTTATTATATATCTCATGATGAAAAGTGTGAATTTTGTAAAATAGGGGAAACAAAAGTGAAAGAGCATTTATTTATCACACCATTCGTTTTTACTAGTGAGCTCTTATTCTTTTATGAGGAGTGAAGTTTATGTTTATTAGCATCATGAAACTTTTAAGTGTTCTTTATCTATGGACATGGTTTGTCTGGCCGTTCGTTTTTGTTATTTCGATAATTTACGCGATCAAGGAGTTGGTGAAAGAAGAGCCGGCATTTATGAAGCCTGCAATCATTGCATCGGTGTCTTTGTTAATTATTCTAGCGGGAATCAGCTCTCCTTCTTTGTTTTTATAACAGATTGAAAAGGAGTGAGCGATACTTAGTGTTGTTTACTGAAGATAGGGCTGTAATGATCTTGAACTTGAATTTGAACGTATACTTAAATAAGTACGAAGATAATATGAATTCATATACTCACAACCAATATAAAAAAGGATGCCTGGTTAGGACATCCTTTTTCATGCTTCTTATTTAGTCAATGACACTGTATAATCCGCAAGTAAACGTGCTCCGTAGCCCGTTGCAGACTTCGTGTAATACCCCTTCGACTTCTGCTTATCCATGACGCCCGCCATGTCCACATGCAACCAGTTGTTCTTCGGTGCGAATTTACGCAAGAAGAGACCAGCCGTAATCGACCCGGCAACAGTTAGAGAACTCATGTTATTGCAATCCGCATAGGCACTTTCTAGAGTTTCTTCATACTCATCCACTAATGGTAGTGGCCAAACGAAGTCACCATTTTGATCGCCAATTTTCTTCAGTTTAGCAGATAACTCTTCATCACCAAAGACTCCCCCCACTTCTGTACCGAGAGCAGCGACCACAGCACCAGTCAATGTAGCGATATCAACTGTGTAATCTGCATTTAATTCACCTGCACGAATTAATCCGTCCGCTAAAATCAAACGGCCTTCTGCATCAGTATTACCGACTTGTACACTGATGCCATTCTTATATTGAATCACTTCGCCTGGCATGACAGCGTCAGGTCCAGGTGTATTTTCAACCATAGGAATCAGCACGACTACATTCACTTTTGCATCTGAATGAGCTAGTAGTGATAATGCACCGCTTACAGCTGCCGAACCGCCCATATCCATGCGCATGTCACTGTCGTCTCGTCCGCCTTTCAAGCTGATACCGCCTGAATCGTACGTTACACCCTTACCGACAAGAGCTACAAGTGGTTTGGATGCATCTGTCTGCAATGTCATCTCTACGAATGAAGGCTCATACTTACTGCCACGGCAAACTGTCAATACGCCATTCATTTCACGTTCTTCAATTTCTTTTTTGCCAAGTACATCAATTTTCACTTTTGTTCCTTTGAAATGTTCTTTTAATACTTCTGGATACGTCTCTGGATTCAGTACATCGGAAAGTTCATTCATCAAGTCTCGAGAAAATGCCATAGCAGCTGCACGTACTTCTCCTGATTTGACGGCTGCTTTGTCTGCACCTTGAACGTCTAATGTAGTGATAGGGTCCGCTTTTTTAGATTGGTAGCGGTCAAAGTTATAAGCGCCAAGGTGCCATCCTTCCACGAAGGCAGTAATGGCTTCATTTTCAGATGACCACTTTTGTCCTAGCTGATCTGCTTGAATCGAAGCGGAATCTACTTTTTGTGCCGCAAGATTGCGAGAGATTTCACCTGCAATACTGCGAATGGCATCTACCGTTTTCCATTCTGTATCTTTTATAACGACTAGCTGCTTTCCATCATGTACAAACGTGGAAAATGCTCCAGCTTGATTGTCGACAAATTGCTTCACCAACAAATTCTTCGTTATTTGTCCATCTGTTGCGAATAAAATCTCTACATTCATTTGCATAGTTATAATAGCTCCCTCCACTATTTCGGTTTCCTAAATAGTTTATCACTTTTTATCTGATAGCGCTAAGAAGAGTGTTGCAAGTGGTCCTAAAAACAAAGAAAGTATAAACCAGTTCAATCCACTTCTATTTTTCCCTTGCGCCAACACTGCATTGATTAAAGCTAATGTCCCCCACCCTACAAAATATCCTTCATTCATTTTTCATCACTCCGTTATCTAGTTGTATAGCGTATATACGGATTAGATAACAGGTTAGTTTCATGAATAGTGCCCAACGCAAAAAAGGAACATGTAAAATGTTCCTTTTGGTTACCTGATTAGCTATTTATTGACGTAGGTGCTTTGTCATCGGTCGCATTTTCATAGTTCTGACTACCGACTTTAGCGCGTATTTCTTCTTCTGTTAACGGTGGTGGAATTTCGTGGTCTGCTAACGCTCTGTTTTCAGGTGGAACTTCTATGTTCTCCAGGGCGGCATTCTTCGCATCCATTTCACGTCCATATTGTTCACGTTGTTCTGCAGTCGTTCGTTGTTCTTTTGATAAATCAGCCATTTCATCACCTCAATCACGCATTTTTACTTATCTTTCCCGTTATTTGCTATACTAAACCTATTAAGTGTAGCGGAAGGAGAGATACTACGTGACAACGATTTTAGTGGATGCAGATGGCTGTCCGGTAATCAGTGAAACGATCGGTATTGCCAAAGAGTATGGCTTACCTTGTGTGTTAATATGTGACACTGCGCACGAAATGCACCGAGAAGGCGCTGAAACGATTACTGTTTCTAAAGGAGCCGACGCAGTCGATTTTGTCTTGGTGAATCGGATAAAAAAAGGAGATATCGTCGTCACTCAAGACTATGGATTGGCCGCTATGGCATTGGCGAAACAAGGTTTGCCACTTGATCAAAATGGCAGATGGTATACAAATGACAATATTGATCAATTACTCGCAGCACGTCATAAAGCACAGAAAATCCGCAGAGCAGGAGGTCGTTTACGCGGCCCGAAAAAACGAACTGCTGACCAAAATGAAGGATTTATTTCTAGTTTGCGTAAATTATGTAAAACTATTCAATCTTAAATGAGTCCGTATAGCATAACGAGAGACCGCAAGTTTACATGCGGTCTCTCGTTATGTTACGTTGATGGCTTCACTTGAATAACTAAAATATCCGAATCTTCTATTGCATGTAAACTATGTCTTTCCAACGGTACCATATGCAAGATATTATCTGGTGTTACATCAACCGGTTCGCCTTCTACAAAGAACCGTACTTTTCCTTTACGTACGATGATGAATACTTCCTTATTCGCATCATGCTCTGCTACTTCTTCACCTGCACGCAATTGAATATTCATTAAGACCGCATTTTCTACATCCGCTACTTTCCCCACATGCTTTTTCTTTTCTGTCAATTGACTTTTTGTATCAATCAAATTCATCAACGTTCTCTCCTTTCAAAAATTCTTGCATAATCAATTCATACGACTTCAGTTTATCATGAAAGTCATACGTAATGGAAACGAGCATGATTTCTTCTGCTTCAAAATCCTCAGCTATTTGTTCCAACTGTCTACGAGCTGATTCGGGCGTACCTATAATCATACGCTCGCGGTTCAATTGAACAAGCTCTTGCTCCAGTTGACTATATGGATACGCTGCCGCTTGTTTTGGTGAAGGTGTACCCTCTACTTGCATTCCTTGCTGTTGCATAACCATTAACAAATCCAACGAGGAGGCAATCCAATCTGCTTTTTCCTCCGTCTCTGCACAAATTAAAAATACCGCTACCGCTTGCTTAGGTGAAGAGATTAACGCAGAGGCTTGGAAATGATCCCGATAATACCTCGCTGCTTCCTTGCCTCCTTCACTATTGATGAATTGTGCGAACATATAAGGCAATCCTTTTTGTGCTGCTAAATTCGCTGATTCTTTGCTTGTGCCTAACATCCAAATGGGTGGTGCACCGCTCGTCAGTGGGGTTGCTTTTAACCCCTCATATGGATGATCTTGAGGCAATGTGTCGTGAAGATACATCTGTAGGTCATCAATTTGTTGTGGATATTGATCTCGATTTAGATATTCGCCGTTGTTGAGAGCATAGGTTGCTCGTGGCATCCCCGCAGGAGCTCGCCCGACACCCGCATCAATTCTCCCAGGAAACAAAGCTTCTAACACTTTGAAGTTTTCTGCCACCTTATAAGGGGAATAGTGAGGTAGCATGACACCGCCTGATCCGATTCGGATAGTCGAAGTGACTGTAGCCAAATGCGCTATCAGGATTTCAGGAGATGAACCCGCAAGAGTTGGGGCATCATGATGTTCCGACACCCAAAAGCGGTTATAGCCTAATTCTTCCGCTTTCTTCGCAAGAGCGGTCGTTTGCTGAAGAGCTTCATGAGCATTACTGCCGGATGTTATGGGAGATTGATCTAATATACTTAATTGTATCTTCAAGACAAGTCCTCCTCTTCTATTGCATATAGTCTACTAGAGGCCACGGCAAAATTCACTGCTCGCGCTCCTATTAATTTAAACGGAGGTTACCCTATGCCAATCATCCAATCTGTCAGTACAGTTAGTCCGCCTGTTGATTTGCCACAGGAAGAGGCTATGACATTTGCTCGTTCGTTATTTTCCGATTCATTTAAAGATATCGACCGCTTATTAAAGGTGTTTCAAAACGGTGAAATTGATTCACGACAAGTATGTATGCCGTTGGAATGGTATGCAGAGCCCCATGATTTTGAAACGAAAAATAATTTATACATTCAGCATGCTGTTACGCTTGGTAAACAGGCAATCGAGAAATGCCTTACCAATACGACAACGCTTGAGCGTCCGGTGAATGCAGCGGAAATAGACGCGATATTCTTTGTTTCAAGTAGTGGCATCTCCACACCCAGTATTGATGCGCGTCTTATAAACCAATTGCCATTTCGCCATGATATTAAACGTATCCCGATTTGGGGTCTTGGCTGCGCAGGTGGAGCTTCGGGTATGAGTCGTGCTTTTGATTACTGTAAAGCCTACCCTGAATCAAATGTTCTCGTTCTCGCTGTAGAGCTGTGTAGCTTAACGTTTCAACGAGATGATGTGTCAAAGAGTAACTTGGTCGGTGTATCGTTATTCTCTGACGGGGTAGCTTGTGCACTTGTTTCCGGAGACCAATCTACGATCAAACATACACGTCCGATGCCTCATATCCGTGCAACATCTTCTCGTTTCATGCCTGATTCAGAGGATGTAATGGGCTGGGATATTAAAAATGATGGCTTGCATGTTGTATTTTCAAAGAGCATTCCAAACGTCATTAAGAGTTGGTTAGGACCATTTGTACATCAATTCGTGGAAGATCATAATCTTTCAATGGAAGATGTACAACATTTTGTTGCCCATCCAGGCGGTAAAAAAGTATTAGATGCTTATCAAAAAGCATTGAATATGAATCAAGAGCAAACCGCTACATCGAAAAAAGTGTTGCAATACCATGGAAACATGTCGTCTCCTACTGTGCTATATGTACTCAAGGATTTTATCGAGCAACGCCCTACGGCAGGTGAACACGGTTTAATGGCAGCGCTTGGTCCTGGTTTCTGTGGTGAACTACTATTGTTGGAGTGGCAGTGAGATGGGCAGACTATTCCTGTTTGTTTTTATAATCGTCGTCATTCAACGGTTAGTCGAATTAGCCGTCGCTAATCATAACGAAAAGTGGATTCGCAATCAAGGCGCAATAGAAATCGGTGCGTCCCATTATAAATGGATGGTTCTGATGCATACGGCTTTTTTCGTTTCCTTATTAGTCGAAGTTCTGGTATTCGACCGTCCTCTCTCACCATTCTGGGGCGTCTTGCTTGGAATTTTCCTATTGATGCAAGTACTGCGTATTTGGTGTCTGTCGTCGTTAGGAAAGTTCTGGAATACTAAAATTTTGATACTACCCGGAGCGAGCGTACAGAAAAAAGGACCTTACCGCTGGATCCGCCACCCGAACTATGTCATTGTCACAACTGAACTAATTGTATTACCTTTACTATTCAGTGCGTACTTCACCGCAGGGCTCTTTCTGTTGCTGAACATCTGGATGCTATCCGTTCGCATTCCCGCTGAAGAACGCGCGCTGCGAGAGCTTACCAATTACAATGAAGTGTTTTAATAAAAAAGAATGAAAACAAATCCGTATCTCACCAGGAATTGTTTTCATTCTTTTTATTTATTAGTGCTTACATAGTAGTATTCTACATGAACTCACTAGGAGTAGAGATTGTCCTCATGTGATCAACGTTGCTTTGTCAGTTATTTAGTCTTAATGTCATTCACAAGCCCATCCGTTACTGTTGCCGTCCATCTGTGCTTTATATGCTGGATGGCCTTTCTTAACGCCTTTCGGATATACTTTACGAAGCTCTGTACAATTGTTGAAGTCCTGTGTTTCACCATATACAGGGATCTTCACAGAATCTACAGGATATTTTTCACTATCAAAGCCTCGGTCTGTCGTATAGTCTTCCAATGTCCAAATTCCGATGCCGGACTTTTTTGCTTGCTGCTCCGCCTTTTCGAACGCATCTAGATGTCGGGTGTTCGGTGGATACACATAAGCAACTCTCGCCAATCCCTCTTTCAATAATTGCTCTTGCACACTCTTGCCATCTATGTAAATATACGCCAATAGCCTGCCGTATTTATCATATTTTTCGCCCACATCAAACTCGATTTCGAGCTGACCTTTTTGCAGCAGTTCCTGATTTCGAACTTTTGCTTGCTGTCCATAAGGCTGCTTGCCAAGACGCGGATGGTTCGTTTCTGGTGTATCGATTAATAAATACCGTACATTTTCTTCTTTGCCTTCATACATAATTTTGATCGTATCGCCGTCAATTGTTTTCACTAATTCAACAGGAATCAGACCTTGACGACTTGGTTCTTTTTCTTCATCGTCAAATAGTTCAGGGAAATATATGGCGATGATCGCAACCCCTAAAGCAAGTAAAAATGAAATGATCTTTTTCTTACGTTTGTTTTGTGTCGTTTTTTGCGTTGTTTTGTTATTCATCAGAACCTCATTTCTATAAGCTAAAACCTAAAAAGGCTAAGCCTATCCCTACTATGAACGTGACAAATGTATAGCCAATGGCTTGGAATTTTTGGCCTTCAATCCAATACGTCCAAATCTCTTTCATTAACGTAGAATAGGTCGTTAAAGCACCTGCCACACCAGTCGCTAAGAATAATGTCCAACCGAGTGAAAGATTTGAACCTATGATCCAGCCGATGAAGAAGCTTCCAATAGAATTAACTAGCAATGTTCCATATGGCAAACGTTTTCGATTGAGCTTGGCAGATACCTCAAAACGCAATAGCGCCCCTATAAATCCACCACACCCAACTGCAATGAAATGCCAGATCATGACAAGCACCTCCTTGCCAATGAAAAACCAAGTGCTGCCATAGCTAGTCCACCTGCTAAACTACTAGCAACGTAAGTGCCGGCGAGTCCAGCAAATCCATCATTTAGCAATTCAATCGTTTCTACATTGACTGCTGAAAACGTCGTAAATGCACCAAGGAATCCTGTAGTTATAACCGTTACCGCCGTAGGACTGAGACTTCCTCCAAGACGTGCACGTTCTACTATATAGCAAAGTACAAACGTGCCGACCATGTTCACCAAGAACGTCGCGACAGGAAAAGAGCCGCTGACGATCAGTAGCTGACCGACCAGCAGCCTTGTGCTCGCTCCGAAAGCACCAGCCACACCTATGTACAGACGTTTTCTCATATGTTCACGACCTACTATCATTCGATAATATAACCGAGTGAATGAAGTACATTATTGATGAATGAATGTGTATATAAATAGACCCCTTCTCGCTCAGGTGCTTGGATGACATCGTGTTCAACGTCTTTCCATCGTTTCAACTGAAGTTCGGATAAGTTTTGCGCGAATGCCCACTTCCGTGTGTATTCAATATTCGTGATTTGGTCTGCTTCTCCAGTATGAAGTAACAACGGTACATCTTGAATAATTAAATCAGGTTGCATGACAGATTTCATAAGTGTCTGTAATTCACGGTACCAACCGCCTGTCACAATGGATACATACATTGGATCTTCCGCGTATTGCTCTAAAAATTCAGGATTACGCGAGAGCAGTTCGGCCGTGATTTCATGATCCAATGTCATCGATTGAGACCACTTGGTAAACATTTTCGCACGGATTGGCGGATGATGTTCCAGATGTAGCCAAGGCGATGTACAAATAACTCCCGCACATTCGATCCGTTCCATCTGTAATAAACGAAGTAAGAACGTAGCTCCTAAACCATGTCCAAATAAAAATACAGGCAAATTATCATCTAATCCGCTACGGATCATTTTCTTGATAAATCTGCGGTAGTCCTTAAATGCTTCTGCATGCACTTCGACACTTTCTTTGCCGTGCCCAGGTAAATCTCCCGCAACGACGTGAAAACCGTCGCTTCGAAACTTCTGTATAAGCCATACATATCTTCTATGATGTTCATAAGCGTTATGTACAAGAACGATAACACCTTTTGCCTGACCTTCTGCTTCCCATTTCCACAAAATTATCACTCCTTATCTGACTATCTTATTCTATCTATCTCATTCTTATGTTTCACAAAAACTAAATGTTTGTTACGATAAATTATACATGATTATGTAGAAAAGAGGAGATTTGATTGATCTACCCATACGAAGGTAAAATACCAGAAATTGACCCATCCGTCTATATTGCGGATTACGTAACGATTTCAGGAGATGTAACTATAGGACCTGAATCATCTATTTGGTTCAACACTGTAATACGCGGCGATGTATCGCCTACTATTATTGGACGTAAAGTAAATATTCAAGATTTCTGTTGTTTACATCAAAGCCCTAAGTATCCATTAATTTTAGAAGATAACGTGACGATCGGCCACAAAGTCATGCTTCACAGCTGTACAATTAAAACCGGTGCACTCGTTGGAATGGGCGCTACCGTGCTCGATGGAGCTGAGGTTGGTGAAGGTGCATTCATCGGTGCTGGTAGCTTAGTAACTCCAGGTAAAAAGATTCCCCCGAACACATTAGCACTTGGCTCTCCCGCTCGTGTCGTTCGTGAGTTGACTGACGAAGATCGCGCAGACATGACAAGAATCGTCAATGATTATGCACGTAAAGGTCAATTATATAAAGCGTTACAAGAAGAGAACTAATCGAAGCACCCGTTATTAGCGGGTGCTGTTTTTATTTCGAGAGTAGCTGGATACGTCACCTGTGGTAGATATATACTCCAATAACATATCATATAGTAGCAGACAGTTCGTATGAACTGCCTTTGTAAATGATCAGAGCTATATTTATCTATTATAACCAATTACAAGTTTTCACTCTATCTATGACTTATGATAGCCCCAAAATGTTTCATACACATCTAAAATTCATGGTCATAATGTATTTTTAGAAACAAAAAAGCAGCCCGGGTGAGCTGCTTTTTTTGAACTTATTTCCAGCCTACTTCATTCATCAATTCTACAGCTTTCGGATTATATTTTCCGTAATCTGCGAAGTCTACTTTTTGTGGTGTGAATGTACCCCATTCAGCCATCACTTCAGGTAATTTTGCTTCTTCGTTAACCGGGAACTCAAAGTTTTCTTCTGCGACTTGTTCTTGTGCTTCTACAGTCGTTAAATACTCGATCAACTTCACTGCATTTTCTTTGTTTTTACTGTGCTTAACCAAGCCAGCACCACTAATATTAATATGTGTTCCTGTAGTTTCTTGGTTCGGGAAGAATACCCCAATCTGGTCGAACACTTTCACATCTTCCGGTTCGTCTGAAACAGACATATGACCTACGTAGTAACTATTCATGATAGCAACATCGCCAACACCTGCAACGATTGCACGCGCTTGGTCGCGGTCTCCTCCTTCAGGATCACGTGCTAAGTTATCCGCAATGCCTTGCGCCCACTCTTTAGCTTTTTCTTCACCATCAATTGCGATCAATGATGCCATCAAAGATTGGTTATACAAGCTGTCAGATGAACGAACAAGTAATTTGTCTTTCCACTTATCTGTTGCAAGATCTTCATAAGTTGATAATTCCTCAGGCTTCACACGATCTTTTGAATACACAATCACACGTGCACGAGTAGATAATCCAATCCACTGATTGTCTGTGTCACGAAGCTCTGCTGGTACTGTTTTATCGATTTCTTCAGATTCAACAGGTTGCAAAAGACCTTCTTCTTTTGCTGTGTTCAATATCCCGCCATCGACCGTAATAAATAAATCAGCAGATGTATTTTGTCCTTCACGCTTTAGACGTTCTATCAGTTCTGGCGCTTTCGCTTCGATCACATTTACTTTAATGCCTGTCTTCTCTGTGAAATCTTCATAAAGAGCTGCATCTATGTCATAATGTCTTGCTGTATAGAGGTTTACTTCTCCCCCTGTTTTCTCATCTTCTGTTGCATCAGTTGTTTCTTCAGTAGGAGCTTCTTCTTTTACCGGTTCTCCTTTTTGTTCCTCATTATCGGAACTTGAGTTACATGCGCCTAAAACTGCCGCAAGCATCAATAGAGCGAATGCCCATAAAAACTTCTTCAAATTGATTTCTCTCCTTATTTTCTCATCTATCTGGCATATCTTTATGCGATAATGAGAATCATTTTCATTACTAAAAAGATTGTAATACAATTCCGAGTATAAGTCTACTATTTATTTTCTATTTTTTCTGGAAATGTAAAGAGAGTGCCGGTAGCCTATCCGACACTCTCTTTTACGACACTATACAGTGATCGCTTCTTTTTCAGATCCAATATATGTTGCACAGTCAATATAGATAGTTCGATCACAAATCGCGTCCACATCTGCTTGATCATGCGATACAAATAAACATGTGATATTAGCTTTCTGCAAGATATCTCGCACTTCCATTCGGATCAATGATTTCAAATTCGTATCTAAATTACTGAACGGCTCATCCATCAACAGAATGGACGGTGAAGGTGCCAACGCTCTTGCTAATGCCACGCGTTGCTGTTGCCCCCCGCTAAGCTCATGGGGATAGCGTTTGGCGAACTCTTTCAATTGAACGAGTTCAAGCATTTCGTCCAAGCGATTCTTTTTCTCTGAGCGCTTCAGTTTATGCAAACCAAAACAAATGTTTTCGCTTACTGTCAGATGTGGAAATAATGCATAGTTCTGAAACACCATACCTACACCGCGCTTCTCTGCCTCTATATATACGTTATCTCCTACAATCTGCCTGTTATCCAGTTCGATACTACCTGTCGTAGGATCCTCTAATCCTGCAAGCAATCGGAGCAAAGTACTTTTCCCACTGCCACTTGCTCCGACAATCCCTACAATTTCCCCTTTTTCAATTGTAAATGAAAAGCGATCTATGACGGGCGGCTGTTTTTTTGAATACCGAAATGATAAGTTTTGAATGTTTACGAACATAGTTCTCACTTCTCCTCAAATTTCAAAATAATAATCACCGACAAGATGCTTAGACAAATTAATAACAACGAAGATGGCGCTGCTTCATAAATTCGTTCATCAATTGCATATTGATACGTCCGTGTTGCGAGCGTATCAAAGTTAAATGGGCGCAACAATAAAGTCAGAGGTAGTTCCTTCATAATTTCTAGGAATGCCAGCGCAAAACCAATTAAGATCGAACCGCGCAGTAATGGGAATTCTACTTTCCAAAACGTGTATGTCAAGCCACGTCCTAGTAAGAATGAAGCTTCACGATAAGACGGTGGCACTTTGGTATAACCTGACTCAATTGCATTAAATCCTTGTGCCATAAACCGAATCACATACCCTGTGATTAGCATAGCGATCGACATACTTAATACAAGTGTACCAGATTCCACGCCTAATAGTTTCGGATAGATAAATGCCAATTTTTCATCCAATGTAATAAATAGCGCTAGCACACCAATTGCGACGACTGCTCCTGGAACTGCATAACCTGATGTCATAATACGGCCAAGTAAGTTAGACGAAACCGATGGATACAAGTTAATCGTACGGGCTGCCAAGATCGCAAAGAAGCTAATGATCAATGCACCGATTAAAGCAGCCAATAAACTGTTGGTGATTAGGCTGATGAAGTCTGAACGCCAAACTTTTTCATAAGTCTTTACTGACCAGTAGATCAGTTGAACGAAAGGTAGTAAAAAGGCGCTTAAGAATACAGCTAAACAAGTAAGAGACGCTATCCATGCGGTCCATCCACGTAATCGTTTACGCGCAAGTGGTCTGCTTTGTGTCACGTTTGTATCGTATTTCCGACCTTTGCGTAAAAAACGCTCTAGCATAAAAATCCCCAATATAATGACGAGCAACCAGGCAGCCAAACGCATAGCAGCATGGATGTCATACATTCCGAACCAAGTTTGGAATATCGCGGTGGAGATAGTTCGTACACCGAAGAAACTGGCTACACCGTAATCACTTAGCACTTCAAAGATGACTAGCATTGCCCCTGCAATGATGGCAGGTCGTGCGATAGGCAATCCCAAACGGAAGAACATCTGGAAGCCATTCAATCCAAGAGTTTTGGCGCTCTCAATATAAGATGCGCTTTGTTTTTCAAAATAATTGAGCGCAATCATATACACATACGGATAAAGAAATAACGTGAGTACAAAAATCGCTCCACGCAATGACATAATCTCGATTGTGCCTGGCGTGAATTGATAGTCGAAATGATTACGGAAGAACGATTGAATGATGCCAGTATAGCTTGTCATCGTACTGTATGTATAAGCCGCTATATAAGGCGGTATAGCCAAAGGTATGATCAGCAGCCATTTAAACTGTTTACGAAATGGAAATTCATAGGCCGCAACAATCCAGGCGAATACCACTCCGATAGTCGTCGAAAGAAATCCGACAGATCCAACTAAAACAACTGACCCTTTAATATAGTCAGCAAGCAAAAATTCTTTAATATGTTCCCAATTGTCACCCGTCGGTTGGAAGAAACTTAGTATGACATAGGCGACTGGCATAATAATGACGAGTGCCCCTAGCATCGTAATGATAAACCAACTGTTTGCACGACGGCGAATCTCTCTTAGCCATATAGATGTTTTCATATAGTATAATACCAACTTTACTACGCACGATGGCGGTTATGATGTACTTTAAGTGTGACTTATATAATGAAAGTCACTCTCAAGTATATACAAATTCTCTGCGCTTTCCAATGTTTTCACAAGAATTCAACAAATCTAGTCTGTTTATGTTCGACACAATAAAACAAGAAATGAAATGGGGTTATTTGGTTACTATCTTTATAGTAAAGTTCTGGCATATAAAAATGAAGACAAACTCCTTTTACAGAGCTTGTCTTCAAGTGAAATAATAGAAAGAACATCTATCGTGAATTTCCTGACCTAGGCTAGCTTCTCATTTTCTTTTCTAAAGAAACCGAAGATCCCTACTGTTTGTACGATATTAGTAAAGGCTTGCGGATCTGTTTCGCTGATAATCCGTTCTAAATCATATAGTTCATATCTCGTGATGACGACATACAGCATATTCTTATCTTCTTTTGAGTAAGCCCCTTTAGCTGGTAATATAGTGATCCCTCGCACCATTTGACGATGAATCGCCTGTTGAAGATCGTCTGCTTTTCGTGTGATGATCATCGCGGTGACTTTTTCATGTCGCGTATGAATCATGTCAATGACTGACGTTGTCACGTATAGCGCGACCATTGTGTAGAGTGCGTTCTCAGGTTCATATAAAATACCTGCAAATACGATTAGAATCCCGTTTAATACTAAAAAGTAGACACCGATTGGTTTATCTTGCATACGAGATAGAATCATCGCGACGATATCCATGCCTCCCGTAGATGCCCCTAATTTCAAGGAGATCCCTACTCCTACACCTGCCAGCACTCCGCCGAATACCGCATTCAGCATAATGTCGTCTGACATAGAGCGCAATGGCAATAATTCGAGGAATAGCGTAGCGAACGCAACAGATAACACACTGTAGATCGTGAAACCTTTTCCTACCTTAAACCAACCGAGAATGAAGACCGGTATGTTAAATACTAGCAATAAAATACCCGTACTGATTGTTATATCCAAATGATCTTTCAAAACACTTGAAACTAACTGGGCTGCACCTGCAAACCCACTCGCATAGACATTGGCATTGATAAGAAAGAAATTTAATGATAAAGCCATTAGTAGCGAGCCTAAAATAACAACCGCCACACGTTTTGCTTCAATAAAAAACATAGCGACCTCCTATGGTAAATAACAAATTTATGCACGACCTAGATTATATCTATTCTTCCCTCATAATGGTACCCCTAAGCCTCTTTTAATATAAAAAAATAACTACGAATGCATCAGTTCATCTCTTTATTCTTAAGATGTCATCCGTCTGCCATCTACTGTGTTACTACTGACGTTCACCGTCTATTGAATCATTTCGCAAATCAGATAATACTCCAATGAATCTAGGAATTCTGAGTCCCGTATGACAAAATAGGCATCTTCTCTTCATCCTATTTTGCACCTACTATCAAGCACAAGTCCCTACTATACTATCGAAATAACTTCCTCAATTGAATGGAGCAGTCCGAAAGTTCCAACTATGTAATATACAGTTTAATTCAAGTAAATAACGGCTATAGTTAGAGGGGGAATCAAGGAGGAAATGTGAGATGGAAACAAACAAAAAGGTAAGTGAATCAAAACGAGACAAAATGATTGAAGAGCTCGTTTTAAATGGGGTATTTAAAATTGATGGAAAACAACTGTACGAATTACCACTTCAATCATTAATGCAAGAATATGAAGCATTCGGACAAAACGACATTCAAATGTAATGAAAAATGAGACGTGCCAAATTGAGTACGTCTCATTTTTTATTTATGCTTCCATTGTCGACATTTTAGGTTTCCTGAAAACCTTAAATAAAATGAGTAGTAACACCGTGATGCCTAGCGCAATACCTATCACGGAGTATTGTAAACGAATTGTGGGAAAGCCTGCTAAACTTGCAATGCCGTCTAATAGTAAAGGCGAGCTGAACTGACCAATAAAAATCGAACTGGATACTATAGCAATTACACGGTCACTATGTAGAGGATTGACTAAGCTCAACGCTTTAACGTTAATCATCGGAAACAAAATTCCTTGTCCAAAACCAATTATGCAAGTGCATGCTAAAATGAGTGGGACAGAATGACTTAGAGCCAAACCAGTAAATGCAAGACCCATTAAAAATATACTGATCGGCATGATATACGATTTCAGGATATCTTGTAGCTGAATCAATGTCAGACTCGTAATCATTCCTCCTACAGTTGTAAAGGAAATCACTGTTCCCGCCAATGCAGAACCACCTATATCGCTTTGCTCCAAGTAGAGTGCCATATTCGTAGCAACCGAATAGTAAACTAGCATTATACCTGCAGAAGCTGCTGCGTATCCGAAAACCATCAGTGGCATTTTACTTCTTTGTATGCTTTTATCCTGTGTAAGCGGAGTATCTTTCGGCAAGAATAGGAAGACCATGATGAAAATCACAACACCTATCAAATACACATTAAACGGAGCTCTCCAACTGATTGCAGCTAAGTAACCTGCTAGCATCATAGTTACGATTCCGCCAAAATTACTGAAAGCTGAATTATAACCCATCATTTTCACTTGCTCACGACCTCTAAAATTATCACTTATTAATGTGATCCCAAGTGGCATCACTAAACCCACGCCTGCTCCTAACACAAATCGAAGAGCTAGTAACATTTCAATCGTATTAGTGAACTGTGCTCCTACCCCTGCGATGACATAAATGAATAAACCGATCAAAGCAACTGTGCGTTTGGGTATTTTTGATGTTAACCAACTAGAGACAAATGTAAATGGGATGATGAATAAAGAAGGAGCAGTTAAAATCAGCTTGATCATTCTCTGGGAAGTTTGCAGCAATCAATCCTAGTGCTGGAGAAATAGCCGCTCCTGCCATAACTGTTGCCATCGAGATAGATATGATCGTTGGTTTCAACATGCGTTTCATTGGTCATCCTCCTGTCTTGGATGACATGTAAGTTGGCGTAATACTTTGTCAGCTGATACTTTAATAGGTGAAATCTTCCGAGCATTTGTTAATAATAAACCATTTACTAATGATAAATGATATACAGCCAATTCCTCTGCATCTCCTTCAATAAACTCTCCCGCGATTTGTCCTCTTATAATAATTTGCTCAATACGTTCGACCATGAATCGATATTTCTCTACAATTTCTTCTTTCACTTCTTGTGATAAATGATCAGAATATAAAGCTTGCATGATCAGGATATGGCGGTGTACTCCATCTCTTAATGAGCCAGAGTGGGTTACTTCTGTGAGCCACTCTAATTGCTTTAAAGGACTCTCATGTTTTTCCTCTGCTTGATCTACCGTACTGATGATTACAGAGAGTAACTCCAGAATGATCTTGACATACAGATCTTCTTTAGACTTGAAATAATGATAAAACAAGCCATGACTTTGTTCGGCTTTGTTTGTAATATCACTAATTTTTGTTGCTGCATACCCTTTCGTACCAAACAATACGATTGCAGCTTCTGTTAATTCATGCTGCCGAGTATCGCGAATCTCTTTCATTTTTTCATTCTTTCGGGGTGACATAAAGGTTGTTCAACTCACTTCTTTTTATTGATTGACTCACGAGTCAATGTTGACCAGTTTACTGTTCCATTGGGAACTTGTCAACTTCTAAAAAGTAACGTGACGCGGAATCACCTTTACTACACATAGCAAGCAGGCACCTACGATTTATTCTTTCATTTTCCATTAAAAAAACTGAAGAACAAATCCTTAGTGGATTTGTCCTTCAGTTCTACATAGAATATATTCATTCTTTAGCGATGTAATCGTTTTTCAACATCTTCTACAATGTCTTGTACGGAATTGCCTTCAATGCTCACTACCGGGAAGTCGAATTGGTCGATATTGACATCGCTTAGTGCACGTACAACGCCCATGTCATAGCCGCTTAGATGTTCATCACTTGCGAACATCTTCACCTCATGTCCTTTTTCTTCTAATGCTTTTTTCACGTCATCAAATGGTACTTCTACTGCTATTTTCGCCATGTTCTATTCCTCCTTAGAATACTATGTGTACTCGGCTCATATTTTATAATTTCCCACTCTCCATTAAATTAAACATACCTTCTACTAGCATGCTTATGAAACAATGCGACTAAAACGATTTATTTTGAGGAAAATGGGTATTTTACTATTACACCATTGATTCATTATAGGAAGAACTTATAGAAGGAGTCGACATGATATGTTTGGTTTAGCAGACCTCATCGGCTTGGTAATTTCTGCTTTCATTATTTTACCTGTCGTTACATTCCTAAGAGAAGCTGGTTATTTTGTTATTAGTGGGCTTTTCGGTGTGAAAAATGCCAGACTCACTATTGGTTCTGGGCCCAGACTTTTTAAACTAGGCGTTTTAGATATACGAAAATACTATCATGTGAATAGCTGGTTTTCTTTTGATTCCGTAAAGAGAAAAAGTAATTTTGCTTATGTATGTATATACGCGGGACCGATTTTGATTAATGTAATCGTAGCGCTCACAATGAATGCGCTGATTGCCAATGGTTTTTTTGAAGACTCGAAAACATTCTGGAACCGTTTTATTTTTTACGCTTTCTATTTTGTATTATTTGACTCGATTCCCATGAAAACGGTAAATGGTAAGCCGAATAACGGTATGATCATTTATGAGCTACTTCGATATGGAAAACGTGTGGACTTTAATGATGAGCCACTTATCCCAGCAACAACGGAAGCAGAGGAAATGTATCAGGAAGAAGTAGAAAAAATGGAGAAAATACAGGAAGAAATAAAAGAAGAGATTATACAAAACGACGGCGCACCTCCCGATAAGAAAGGATGAAGTACAATGATTGTACGCGAATACGAGAAGTCATTCAGCTTTGTGCAACAACATCATCATGCACGCCTTGCTGAAGAATTAATGAAGCACTGGAAAAAGGAGATGTTTCCTGATGATCAATGGCGCCGTTCTGTTTTAACTGCCATTAGGAACCATGACATCGGTTGGGTCCCTTTTGACGAACAGCCTTTTTGGAATGATGCAAAGTCTGCACCATTTCAATTCACCGACTTCCCTCTCCTCCCAAAAACAGTCCTTTATCGTCAAGGAATCGATGTTGTCGAAAATATAGATATCTATGCAGCTATGCTTTGTAGTCTTCATTATGAAAAGTTTATACAAAGCCACAACGAGAAAGAAGCAAAGCTATTTATCGAGGGTGAACAGAGTCGTCGAGAACGCTTATGTAAAGAAGTCGAGGGATTCAACAAAGAATTATTTGAAAAGCATTTCGCTTTGCTTCAGCTTGGAGACAATTTCTCCTTGTATTGTTGTGTGAATGATCCAGGTGTCGACAAAGCAAATGAACATATATTTTTTCGAGATGGCATTCCTTCTCCAGATCACTTCCATTCATTACCGAAAGGACGAATTGGAATATACTTCGCAGATCAGCACACGATGAAGGTAGAGAATTATCCATTCAGCGGTTCGTTTGATGTGGAAGTGAAGCAAAAGAGGGTGTTAAAAAAAGATATTGAAAATAAAGGATTACAAGTAGCCTATAAAGAGGCAGACTATGAAGTGATCCCTCTTCATATTTCGCCAGCAAGGAAATAAAAAATGCAGAAAGAGACTATGAGTTCTCTTTCTGCATTGCATTAACTTATTGTTCCACACGTACCTTACTAGCGCGTTCTTTCAATGCTTCCACTTTATCCGTCTGCTCCCATGGCAATTCGATGTCAGTGCGGCCGAAGTGACCGTATGCTGCGGTTTGTTTGTAAATTGGACGACGCAAGTCAAGCATTTTGATGATTCCTGCTGGACGTAGGTCAAATAATTCACGTACGAACTCCACTAATTGAGTCTCGGAAAGTTTACCTGTGTCGAATGTATTGATTGAGATCGACACTGGGCTCGCTACTCCAATAGCGTACGCTAGCTGAACTTCACAGTGCTCAGCAAGTCCTGCTGCCACGATATTCTTTGCAACATAGCGTGCTGCATAAGAAGCCGAACGGTCTACTTTTGTAGCGTCTTTTCCTGAGAACGCACCGCCACCATGACGGGCATATCCACCGTACGTGTCGACGATGATTTTACGTCCAGTCAGACCGGAGTCTCCTTGAGGTCCACCCACAACAAAGCTGCCAGTAGGATTAATGAAGTATTTAGTATGCTCATCCAATAGGTTTTTTGGCACTACTGCATCAATGACAACCTTCTTAATATCCTTCTCGATTTGCTCGAGTGTCGCTTCAGGGTGATGTTGTGTAGAAATAACGATTGTGTCAATCCGCACGGGATTATTATCTTGATCGTATTCTACCGTTACTTGTGTTTTTCCGTCAGGACGTAAATACGTAATCAGCTCTTCTTTACGAGCTTGTGCCAAGCGATGTGCCAATTTATGAGAAAGGCTAATTGGTAAAGGCATTAATTCCGGTGTTTCATTACATGCATATCCAAACATTAGACCTTGGTCTCCTGCACCGATTGCATCTAATTCTTCATCTGACATAGAACCTTCACGTGCCTCGAGTGCCACG
Source organism: Sporosarcina ureae (assembly GCF_002082015.1). GTDB lineage: Bacteria > Bacillota > Bacilli > Bacillales_A > Planococcaceae > Sporosarcina > Sporosarcina ureae_A. Next base: position 844,876 of record NZ_CP015109.1, read on the forward strand.
TTGACACTTGCAGCGATTTCAGGTGATTGTTCGTCAATAGATGTAAGCACAGCGGACGTTTCGTAATCGAAGCCATATTTCGCACGAACATACCCGATTTCCTTTACCGTATCACGAACGACTTTTGGAATATCCACATACGTTGTCGTAGTGATTTCTCCCATTACTAATACGAGTCCAGTCGTGATGCTCGTTTCACATGCCACACGTGCATTTGGATCCTCTATTAGGATTGCATCTAAAATTGCATCTGAGATTTGGTCGCACATCTTGTCAGGATGGCCTTCTGTAACTGATTCTGATGTAAACAGTCGACGATTTGTCATTTTGTTTCCCCCTATATTAAGCAACATGATACGGTACTCTCATAAGTCCCTGGTAAAGTTCCACGCCTAGACGTCAAGCATATACCATAAGGATTCAGGGCTAGACAATATAAAAAGCCCTCTACTCATATTCAATCCATGAGTAAAAGGCAAAATTTCACGCGCAGCACCTTTCACTCTTATCGTCCAAGGAATTAAACCTTGCTTCAGGTTTGGCACCTTCGCGTTAGACGTATGTCTATTGCAGGTTGCCGGGTTTCACAGGGCCTGTACCCTCCACCAACTCGGGATAAGAGTATCCGTTCATGTCACATCGTATTAAAAAGTTTGGATTTTGTCAAATAATTTATCCTAAATCACTTGAGTTTTCCATTAGTATAGATTAATATTCTTAATGTGTTATACTATTTACGAATTAGGATATTCTTATCAAGATAAAAATAAATCGACTACGCAAAGGACGGTATGTAAACATGATATCTGCAAAAATTGATGATAGTTTAAAAAGTCTTCTTAGTGGAAGCAACGTGACGATCCAAGCGTCTGTGGCGGAATTAACAGAAAGAGCAGTAGCAAGAGGCGAAGCACAACTTTCTGCTGACGGTGCGATCACTGCACGTACAGGTAAATATACAGGACGCTCTCCTAAGGACAAATTCATCGTTGAAGATGCAGTGTCTAAGGACAAAGTAGATTGGGGTAGCACGAACAGTCCAATTTCAGAAGAGATCTTTAATTCATTATACACGAAAGTCATCGATCATTTGAAGGTAAAAGATGAACTCTTCGTATTTAAAGGATTTGCAGGTGCAGATAAAGACTCTCAACTGTCTATCCAAGTGATTAATGAATTAGCTTGGCAAAACTTGTTTGTTCACCAATTATTCATCCGTCCAACTGAAGAAGAATTAAAAACACACGAATCGCAATTCACAATTTTGGCTGCCCCTTCATTCAAAGCGGATCCAAAAGTGGATGGCACAAACTCTGAAACGTTCATCATTGTGTCGCTTGAAAAGCGCGTCGTCTTGATCGGTGGTACAGAATACGCTGGAGAAATGAAAAAGTCTATTTTCTCCGTTATGAACTTTTTGCTTCCTGAGCAAGATATCTTATCTATGCACTGTTCGGCAAACGTTGGAGAAGAAGGCGATGTAGCTCTATTCTTCGGTCTATCTGGAACAGGTAAAACGACACTTTCCGCAGATGCTAACCGTAAACTTATTGGTGACGATGAGCATGGCTGGTCTGATAATGGTGTATTTAACATTGAAGGTGGATGTTACGCAAAATGTATCAACCTTTCTGCTGAAAAAGAACCTGAAATCTTCGGAGCTATTCGTTTTGGCGCAGTTTTAGAAAACGTAGTACTGGATGAGGAAACGCGTATTCCAGATTACGATGATAAATCATTAACAGAAAACACACGTGCTGCGTATCCGATCGAAAACATTGATAATATCGTGACACCATCTGTTGCTGGTCACCCGAAGAACATCATCTTCCTTACAGCTGATGCTTCCGGTGTATTGCCTCCAATCTCGATTCTTACAAAAGAACAGGCTATGTACCACTTCTTGAGCGGTTTCACTTCCAAATTGGCTGGAACTGAGCGTGGAATCACTGCTCCAGAACCAACATTCTCTACTTGCTTCGGTTCACCGTTCTTACCACTTCCTGCAGCAACATATGCAGAGATGCTTGGAAAGAAAATCGATGAGCACGGTTCAAAAGTATTCCTTGTGAATACAGGATGGACTGGCGGAATCTATGGAGTAGGTTCACGTATGAACTTAGGCTACACGCGTTCAATGGTACGTGCAGCAATCGCTGGTAAATTGGACAATGTAGAAACAAAGAAGAACGAAATCTTTGGATTGAACATGCCACTTGAAATCGAAGGTGTACCAAGCAACGTCCTACACCCTCGTTACGCTTGGGAAGATCCGAATGAATACGATAAAGAAGCAAATCGTTTAGCTGATGCTTTCCGTGAGAACTTTAAGAAATTCTCTCACGTTTCAGAAGACATCGCAATTAAAGGCGGACCACCCGTTAGAAAGTAATCCTATATGAAAGAGGCTGACCAGGAACTTCCTGGTCAGCCTCTTTATTTGTTTTATATTTCTTTTGGCTTTGACATGGTGAGTTTTTTACGAAGTTAAAAATTAGTAACACATAGTCGCTGGTATTTATCCTCTTTCAACCCTAATAGCAACTCGAGTAACGATTAAAGAGTAGATATCTGCTCTATTTACTCCTCAATGCCTCTTCATCCAATCCACTGCGTCTTTCACAAGTTGTCGGTTCATTTCAGGAGGAATATAGTGTGTATAGCCTTCCAAGTACCAAGTTTCAAATTCTTTATTCTCATCACGCAATGCATTTTCCAGCAATAAAGCCTGTTCAAAAGACACGTTCGTATCAAGAGTCCCATGGATAATCAGTGTCGGAATATCGATCTCTTCCATTCGAAACAATGCTGTCCTCTCGCGATATGCATCTGGTTGATTATTCGGCGTGCCACCAATGACACGCTTCATCATCCGGCGCATGTCCTGCCGCTCTTTGTAGGTGAATACCACGTCTGAGACTCCTGCCCATGTCACCATGGAAGTTAAATCATCGCGCATAATAGCTGTCCATAATGCCATGATTCCACCTCTTGAGAAAGAAAATAGATGAATGCGATCCGAGTTGACAGCACGTTGCTGTTTCAGTACTTCTACTCCTACTACTGCATCATTGCGATCTTCTCCGGCAAATTCATCTTTCCCTTCACCACCGCGATTTCCGCGATAGTAAGGAGCGAAGACGACAAGCCCATGGGACGCAAATTGTGCAATTCGGGCTGGTCTTACCATTCCCACATGTTGTATGCCCCCACGTAAATAAAGCAAGCCATCATACCGCCCTATTGCTTTTGGCGTTGCGAGTAACCCTTTTACATGCAAGCCATCAGAACTATAGGTGATCTCTTCTAATGTCACATGTGGGTTTGGGGAAGGATAGTCTTTTCTTCGAATGATTTGACCATCAGTTTGTTCCATCATTCGCTTCCACCCACTTCCTTAGTTCACCCATTCCGCGGTCTTTCATATGGAAACTAAGTTCCGTACAGGCGTCAAGTTCAGTGTCTGTCATCCACACCGCTCCTTCAGTTTCCATTAATGTAAAGTCTTTTTCCACATGTATGATATCTCCTGTGAAAACAGCTTTGCAGAACGGTGGATCAGTAAATACGACGTACTCCGCAAATGAATGGACATTATCTATGGTGACTCCTGTCTCTTCCATTGTTTCCCGAATGGCAGCTTGTTCAATTGTCTCTCCCGGCTCTGCCTTTCCACCTGGGAACTCCATGCCTCGAATTCGATGTTTGGTTAATAACCAGTGATCATCGTGCTTAATCATAACGAGAACATGTCGGGATTCGATATGATGTGGATTGGGTCCGAAAGTCAATTCGACATTGGCTCCCTGCAAATCTTCAAATTTCAGCAATATGGATCACGTCCTTTCCTCTAGTGTAGCGGAAAGGTAAATGAAAATTCAACGAAATAGCGGCAGTTGCTCGATAAAACGTTTAGACTCATCATCGGTGTATTCATGAATCAAGGCGAAGACCTTCTTCAAGCGTACGTCCACTTTATCATTGTCTTGGTCATAGTGATATGGAATATACGGTAAATGGGACCGCAAAAAGTTTTGAAATTCCAGCTGTTCCATTTGAGAAAATAATTTTTCGAATACGGGATATGCTTCTCTTGTAACTTCTACTTTGTATTCCCATGTCGAAGCGTGAGGATCGGTGAGAACCATTTTGTGATTAAGTGATATATACATCGGATATTTTTCTTCTGTCATAATCATCCTACTTTCTTTTTTACGTAGGATGCCTCGTTATGAAAAGTTTATTCTGCTACAAAAAAACCTATTAACGGTATTTTGTTAATAGGTCATCGTTTTATAATTCTGGATTTTGTTCTTCATACACTACTTTTTCAACTGCCAACGCCACGTTAATGTGTACATTTGGATCTAATGGATGTGGCACTAAATCATCACGCTTTGTGCTGTCTACAATCGCCAAAGCCGCAGCGATGAGCATCGGATACGTGATGGACTTTGCATTGGCATTCAGTGCACCTCGAAAAATTCCGGGGAAACCCAGCACGTTATTGACTAAACGGCCGTCAGCTGCATAGGCTGCGCCTGCTTCCAATGCAATTTCTGGCGTAATTTCTGCATTTGGATTAGATAATGCCAAGATAATTTGACCTTTACGAATCATTTCTGGCTTGATCAGATTAGCTACGCCAGTTGTCGCGATCACTACATCACAAGTCTCCATGATTTCCTCCAGTGTTTCAACAACAGTACCGCCATATTCTGCTAACATCTCTTTTGCATGAGGATTAGGGTCTGTTCCTTTCATTTCTGCTACACCATATGCCATAAACATACGACTAATGGCTAAGCCTGCTGCACCTAGGCCGATTTGGCCCACTGATGCATTGCCCAGCTCCACTCCGACATGTTTGCATGCTGTGAGCGCTGCTGCCAATGCAACGACTGCTGTGCCGTGCTGATCATCATGCATTACTGGAATCGGTAATTCTTTTTTCAAACGCTCTTCGATTTCAAAGCAATGCGGAGACCCGATATCTTCCAATAAAATAGCACCAAAGCCTTGATGGATATGTTTGACTGTTTCTACGATTTCATCGGGATCACTCGTATCAAGTAAAATGGGAATACCACTAATACCAACAAATTGATCAAACAAAACGGCTTTCCCTTCCATGACAGGCATACCTGCTACAGGGCCAATATCTCCAAGTCCTAAAATGGCCGTACCATCTGTCACGATGGCTACTGTATTTGAAATACCTGTGAAATAATTTGCCTGTTCGGGATCCTCTTGAATAGTTTTGCATACACTTGCCACTCCCGGTGTATACACTCTTCGTAAATCTGCAAGTGAACGGATTTCATGTGTGGCTTTCATATGAATTTTTCCACCCTCATGCATTTGCAGAACATCATCTGTCACGGCTTGAACTTTAATACCTTGTTTCAAGTTCTCAATCGCCATAACTATTTCAGCCAAATGCTCCTGATCATTACATTGTAGTGCGATTTCTCTGATCGTGGAAAGCGTTCCTACTTTAATCGTTTGGATGTCACCAATATCTCCATTCAGCTGACCGATTGCCATAGTTACCTTTCCAAGATTCCCCGGTTTAGAAGGGGTTTCAATAATTAGGTTTCGCAAAAACTGTCCTTGAGCCATGTTTAGTATACCTCCTACTAAGTCTAATTTTATTTATATTTTAACAGGATCTTTGCTTACTACCATAAAAAAACACACATCTCTACTCATATGAGATGTGTGCTCCCCTATCAAGCCTTGATATCAATAGAAGCGCCTTTTGTTGGATGCGCGACCGGTTGATTTTCGAGGCCATTCAACATATCATTCATAGCAGAAGTCTCCATTGAAAGGGCTTTGTTCATGACGCTCATTTGAACGGTTGATTGCAAGCTTCTCAACTGGCTGGACATAATTGAATTGATATCCATGTCGTTCAACTCCTCCCTGGTATTCACTTCTTACTATCGGTTAATTTTTTGATGAATGAAGGGGTTTTACTCGTTTGTTTCGCCTAGGAATGCATTTAACATCCACTGATGCTTCTCAACACTCTGATAAACCGCGTTCAACATATCTTCCGTCATATCATCGGAATCCTTCGCTGCAAGATCCATACCTTTTTTCAATGATTTCATTGTCTTATCAAAGTCATCTACTAATGTTTGCACCATATCATTCGCTTTTTCTGTGCCTTTTGCTTCGTCCACAACAGATTCAGACAAATGCTGTGTCAGTGTTGCAGTCGGCTCGCCGCCTAATGTCAGTACGCGTTCTGCAATTTCGTCCATATGCAATGTCGCTTCATTGTATAACTCTTCAAATTTAGCGTGTAATGTGAAGAAATGACTACCTTTTACATACCAGTGATAGTTATGAAGTTTCGCATACAACACCGACCATGTAGATACTTGTTTGTTTAGCTCCTGAATTAATTCCTTAGACATAAAAAAACACTCCTCTAATCGTTTTAGGCTTCTCTCTTTTAATTTACCACATATATAGGTAAACTAAACCTTATTACGTCTGAAGGTGATAAAAATGCTAAAGAAAGTAGTAATACAACTGATTCGTTTCTACCAGAAGTTTATTTCTCCCTTATCGCCGCCCTCTTGTCGATTTCATCCGACATGTTCACATTACGGGGTGGAGGCCATTGAGACACATGGAGTACTCAAAGGGAGTTGGCTTGCGGTAATACGAATTTTAAAATGTCATCCATTTCATAAAGGTGGATTTGATCCGGTACCCCCTAGAAAAATGAATAAAAATACACTGAACTAGGTTGCAAACAGATAGCATATCTTGTATGATGAGAAAACAATCTAAATAGTAATCATTCCGATTACGTAACGGAGGCTTTTCTAATGAAAAATCGTTTGCTGTTGCTTGGTGCCGCTCTACTGCTCGTATTAAGTGGTTGTACCAACACTACGACAACTGAGCCGGATGATTCGTCGTCCGATCCATTACTCGTCTATACGACAGTCTACCCATTGCAATATTTCACTGAACGCATTGGTGGAGAGTATGTTGACGTGAGATCCATTTATCCGCCTGGTACAGATGAGCACGTCTTTGAACCTACACAGAAAGATATGATGGCCTTGGCCAAGGGAGATTTGTTCTTCTATATCGGACTTGGACTTGAAGGTTTTGTACAAAAGACAGAGAAAACGTTGCAGAATGAAGATATTCTGTTTGTTCCGATTGCCGATTCTATCGATCCTGAGGAATTAGAAGGTGGACATTCACACGAACATGGAGAAGAAGAGCATGAAGATCATGGGCATGACGATCACGGGCATGAAGATGCGATCGATCCACATGTTTGGATCTCTCCTTATCTCAGCACGAAGCTGGCAGAGAAAATTACGCAAGAGTTGTCAGATGAATTGCCTGAGCATGCAGAGTCTTTTAAAAAGAACTTTGATAGGTTATATGATGAATTAGAAGAATTAGATCGCGGATTTAAGACAATGGCTGATGACGCACCTAACAAAACATTCTTCGTGTCTCATGCAGCATTTGGCTACTTGGCTGACGCTTACGGATTACAGCAACTCGCAGTATCTGGTCTTGATTCCCAAAATGAACCTTCTCAAAAGGAATTAGCTTCTCTTGTTAAAGATGCGAAAGAGCAAGACATCCAGTATATTTTATTTGAACAAAACGTCAGCTCAAAATTGGCTGAAGTCATCAAAAAAGAACTGAATGCCGAAGCGCTTACTTTGCATAATTTGAGTGTACTTACTGAAGAGGATATCCAAAAAGAAGAAACGTACTTCACTCTCATGGAACAAAATCTGGAAGTACTACAAAAAGCTTTAGGAAACTAACAGTGGACGAATACTCCACTGTTTTTTTATAACCATTTTTTCAATTCGAATCGCATCAGTTTATTTGATGCATTACGTGGCAATTGCTCTACGAATCGAAATTCTTTCGGTAGTTTATATCGTGCTAAACGTTTGGAACAGAATTCCAACAGTTCATCTTCACTGACCGAACCAACGAGGAATGCAACAGGTACTTGCCCCCACTCGGTATCTTCTTTACCACATACGCCCGCTTCTCTTATAGCGGGATGTGCTAGCAAAATATTTTCAATCTCAGCAGGATAAATATTCTCGCCACCTGAAATGATTAAATCAGCACGTCGATCGACGATGAATAAATAACCTTCCTCGTCAAGATAGCCAGCATCCCCTGTAGCAAGCCAACCGTCTTCGGTCAATGCGTTGCGTGTACTCTGGCTTCCAATGTAACCTGGCGTCACGTGAGGGCCTTTTATGAGCACTTCACCTACTTCACCTGGTTGAGCGGTATCTTTAATTGCAATTTGATTGAAAAATAAAGGTTTACCTGCTGAACCAACTTTTCGCGTGGCATCTGCTTTTCCAAGAGTTGTCGTTTGTGAACATGTTTCAGTCATACCGTACGTCTGAAGTATTGGTAGTCCACATGCGGTGGCACGCTCCAAATAATCTAGTGGCACAGGTCCCCCACCAACGAGCATCGTACGGAAGAGTGGATGTGCTTTACTATCCGTTGTTTCCATCACACGAACAATTTGATCCAACGTCAGGGCAACGACCGACATGGCCGTGACGCGCCCTGCAATAATTTGTGCAGCAGCTTCTTTTGCATCAAATTTTTCGTACAGGCGCATTTCCATTCCGTAGATCACGGAGCGAATGACGATCGATAGACCACTTATGTGAAATAGCGGCATCATACAAAGCCATGAATCTTTGTCAGTCAACCCGAGATTCAGCGCAGATGCGAGTGCGCTCGACGTATGATTGCCTGCTGTCTGACGAACGCCTTTAGGAACGCCTGTAGTGCCTGAAGTGTACATAATTGAAAGCGTCTGATCTTCTTCCCACTGTTCCTGCATGGCGAACTCTTTTCGTTCAGACTTCCGAACTGTGGAATAGAACAGGCTCTCGACGTCATCTAATTCTAGACGGGTCTGTAGTTGATCATCTATCAGCACAACTTTTGCTTCGGAATCGCGTATTTGCCAGCGTAGTTCCTGTTCTGTCAGTCGATTGTTCAGACAGACTATTTCCGCACTTACTAACCAACATGCATGGATGAAAAGAACCGTTTGGTCATTAGACTGGCTAAGCAACGCAACCCTGCTATTTGACTGAACTCCGAGATGATGAAGTTGTTGTGCGATTTCAAGGGATTGTTCATATAGTTCGCGGTATGACCAGTGTCCTTGCCCAGTAACTATAGCGGATGCGTCAGGCGTCAATTTCGCCCGTTGCATAAGCCAATTAGGGATCATCATAAGTAATTCCTCCAATTAAAAATTAACGTAATGAAAAAGCTGCCCCAATTAGGCAGCTTTCATTTATTTAAGGGAAACGTGGGAATTGATCGAAGTCTGGTTTACGCTTTTCTTTAAACGCATCGCGTCCTTCTTTCGCTTCATCCGTTGTGTAATAAAGCAATGTAGCGTCACCAGCTAATTGCTGAAGTCCAGCCAAGCCGTCTGTATCGGCATTCATCGCTGCTTTCAAGAAGCGAAGTGCAGTTGGACTCTTGGCTAGCATTTCTTCACACCATTGAACGGTTTCGTCTTCAAGCCGCTCATAAGGAACCACTGTGTTGACTAAGCCCATATCAAGTGCTTCTTGTGCGTCGTATTGACGGCATAGGTACCAGATTTCACGTGCTTTTTTATGACCTATAATGCGTGCAAGGTATCCTGAACCATATCCTGCGTCAAATGAGCCCACAGTAGGTCCTGTTTGTCCGAAACGTGCATTGTCTGCAGCGATGGTTAAGTCACACACTACATGTAGCACGTGACCGCCACCGATTGCGTATCCTGCAACCATTGCGACAACTGGCTTTGGAATAACGCGAATTAAACGCTGAAGATCCAAGACGTTCAAGCGTGGAATTTCGTCATCTCCAACATATCCACCGTGACCACGAACAGATTGATCGCCTCCTGAACAGAACGCTTTCTCTCCTTCACCAGTTAACACGATCACTCCAATTCGCTGATCATCTCTTGCGCGTGAAAATGCATCGATTAGTTCCATTACGGTTTTCGGACGGAATGCGTTGCGTACTTCCGGACGATTAATCGTAATTTTTGCGATACCATTGTACATTTCGTACTTGATATCATCATATGTACGAAGCGTTTCCCATTGACGGGTCATAATAAATTCCTCCTCGTTTTTTACATTTTTTTCAGGTAACTCTTTATCATTGTAACAAATTGTTGAGGTTTTTCCACGTGAATTGCATGCCCCGCGTCTTTTATCGTTTCATGCTGCGCATTTGGCAGGCTTTTCATCATTTCCTGCGCAATACTTTCAAATTTCACATCTTCACTACCGGTAAGCAATAAAACAGGAAGTGAAAGTTGCTCGAGCGACTGCCAGTAAGAAGGCTGACTGCCCGTCCCTATGCCCCGTAAACTGTTTGCCAACCCAATCGGCCGTTGATTGAGACGTTCATTACGCACTGCTTGCTGTTGTGACTCAGATAACTTCTTCTGTGACTGAAACAACGGAATCTCCTGCCAAAAGTCAACGAATTCTATTATCCCCTGCTGCTCTATCCTATCCGCAAGCTTGGCATCTGCTGTTCGTCTTGCGAGCTGCTGTTCTGACGTACGCAAGCCTGGTGAACTGCTCTCAAGCACCAGACTCGTTACCTTTTCGGGATACATGACAGTAAAACCTAAGGCAACACGCCCTCCCATCGAGTAACCAATTACCACCGTTTTCTCAATTTCAAGCTTCTGCAAAACTTCATACAAATCCTTGATCTGTTCTTCCATCTTGTAGCGATTCATCGTTTCAGGCGCTTCCGTCTTGCCATGTCCGATCAGATCAACTGCTATTACATAATAATCCGTCATAAGTGCTTCAATCGTTTTCCGCCAAGTAGCCGTTGAACCTGTGAAACCATGCAACAGGACAACTGCAGGCAATTGCTTATTTCCGTATCGTGCCACATGCGTATCAATACCTCTGATTGTCAATACTTCAGTCGTCAATGCGTTCCACCCTCTTCGCGATTTCCCGCCACACAGAACGATGCGCTTCCACATTGTCTGCACGCACTGTCGCCACTTCAATGATGCGTAGATTAGCTGTTTTATCTGTTTGCATTGCCTGTTCAAATGCTTGTGTCGTATCGACCGCATCGTATTGCGCCTCATACATCGCTGCGATAGGATGGAACGTTAAATTAGTGGGTGTCCCAAATAATTGCTCATAATGATGTTCAATAGAAGCTTGCGGCAAATAAGAGAAAATTCCACCGCCATTGTTATTAATTAGAACAATCGTCAAATCGGTTTGCTGTAAACGAGAAATGATCAGTCCATTGACGTCATGCAAAAACGCCAAATCTCCAATTAATAAATACGTTGTACGTTTGCGGCCTTCTTGAATACCAAGAGCAGTCGAGACTACCCCATCAATCCCATTCGTCCCTCGATTGCAGAACAATGAAATATCACGATTCGTCTTTTTGAAATGAGTATCCAAGTCCCGAATCGGCATACTACTGCTGCAAACTACATCCGAGCCATCCGGTAAATTGGCAATGAACTGACGAACGAAGTGCCCTTCATCTTGCTGGAAATGTTGATCTTCGTTCATAACATCTGTGGAAATTTGATTGGCTTTAGCCCACTGTTTTGTATACTCAGTTCGCTCGCGAGGCACGGATACTTGCTGCCAAATACTTGCTGCACTCACTTGCAAATGATGAGTAGTCAGCCCAATCGGGTCACGATAATTTGGTGAATCATCCACCACAATATACGTTTCTGGACAAGTCTTCTTTAAAAACAAGAGTAGTGGTTTAGAAATGGGCTGCGGACCGAATCGTATGACGCAATCAGGTCGCATGTTTTCGGCAAACACTTCACTTTTTAACAACGCGTCATACTGATCAATACAAAGATCGTCACAATCTGCCGGTACTTGTGAGCGTAGATTGGATAACGGATCGCATAGGACGGGCCATTGAAGTGCTTTAGCAAACTGCCAGAAACGTTCTTTGTCTAGAGTAGTTGCTTGCTCACCCATAACAAGTATTCCTTTTTTCGATTGCGTAACGGACGTTTCAAGTACTGCTTTCATTTCTTCCGTTACAGCCAACTTCCCTACTACCTGTTGTTGGAACCGGCTGGCAGGCGCGGTTGCTTGTAAATCAATTAATAGAGGTTCTCGAAATGGTACATTCAAGTGCACAGGTCCTTGTGGTGCCGTTTTCGCAACAGAAAGAAGTCTAACTGCACGTTGTTCCATATAGCGTAAGATGTCTTCTCGATTTTCAGGGATAGGAAAATCGACGCTATCTTTGACGTGTTCCCCAAACATGCGAATTTGATCTATCGCCTGTGGAGCCCCTACTTCACGCAATTCATGTGGACGATCCGCTGTGATGACGATCAACGGCAATCTTGCATAAAATGCTTCAGTAATTGCAGGATGATAGTTCGATGCTGCTGTTCCTGACGTACATAGTAAAACAACTGGCTGCCCAGTTGCCTTCACTAATCCAAGCGCGTAAAAAGCTGCTGAACGCTCATCGGTATGCATATAGGTCTGCATATCCTTCGAATTCGTAAATGCATACGCAAGCGGTGTGGATCTGGAACCTGGACTAATAACCGCCTTTTTCGCACCTTGCCGAATAAGAGTATCCGTTAAGCGAAGCACATAACTCGTCAATCCTGTTTCGTGATCATTCATGTAAACGGCCTCCGAGCGCGCGTAACACAGGACGGAATTTCACCCATGTTTCCGCATATTCTTCCATTGGTGTAGAATCGGCGACAATACCGCCACCAGCATATAAATAGGCTTCATTACCAGTTAGCAATCCAGAACGGATAGCTACCGCAAATTCTCCATTACCTGCAGAATCCACCCAGCCTATTGGTCCGGCATAAAAGCCACGGTCCATTTGCTCTTCTTCGCGGATAATTTCGAGCGCTTCCTGACGCGGCACGCCACCTAAAGCAGGTGTCGGATGAAGAGCTTCTACTAAACGGAATATGTCCATGTCGTTCGCAAGCTTCCCTTCAACCGGTGTGAACAAATGCTGTATATCCCGTACCTTCAAAAGTTTTGGTGTTTTATTGACTTGCAATGATGTACAGAATTCCGCAAAGACTTGTGTAATCATATCGACTACATATTGATGTTCTTCACGATTTTTTTTATCTCGTAATAGCACTTCACCAAGTCGTTGGTCTTCTTGAGACGTCTTTCCGCGTTCTATAGAACCTGCTACACACGCTGAATATGCATGTCCATTATAAATCTCAACCAATCGCTCAGGAGTCGCACCGAAGAACATCTCATCGCCAATTTGCAGGCCAAAGTGATAACTAGCGGACTGCTCATTGGTAATGGTATGCAATGCAGCAGCCTTTTGGAATTCTTCTTCGAAAGTCAGTTTAATTTTACGTGCAATGACTACTTTCTCTGCCTCTTGCGCTTTAATATGCGAGGTTACGTGCTCGACCGCGTCCACATAGCGTTCCGTAGCCAATTCTGTTTGTTTGATTACGTCTGGCTTTCCTTGAAACGTGAATTCGTCAACTTGTGCAATATGGATCAAGCGGTCACGTTCTTGACGCAATGCTTCAAAGTCTGCTGCCGCTTGCGGTTCCTCTGTAATATAATTAATAGACACATACGTTTTACCCTTTTCGATTTTCAATTGGAATAAAGGCACAGTGAAATAAGCAGCCGGAAAAGCACGCCACTCATCATCTTGACGCGTATGAGGATCAAAAGAAAATCCGCCAAACAACACTGGATTGATATCTTTTTCTTCCTTAATCAATCCTTCACATAACGTTGCCCATTGTGAAGATATCGACTGAAACCGATCCATCTCTGCTGTTAAAACTGTAGCCTGACCCAAACCGACAAGCTTTACTGTCTTATCTGCATTCTGCCAGAAGAAACGATGCTCACCATAATGTGATAGGCCTGCTTCAAAAAAAGCAAGCGGACTAAGCGTTTCCACTTCCAATGTTTCCGTAAAAAATCTAGATTCAGCGCTTGTTGCCGGAACCGTCTTCTCTCGATCGGTTAATTTCCGAATCATCCTACTCTCTCCTTCTCATCATGCTATATGTTTTTCGACAATTTACGTTCAGCCATACTTTCTTCGAACGATAAGTACCTCTATTCTAGCACATTGGACGCTGTACTTAATATATAATGTCTCGCTGTGCAGGAGAGCATTCGACAATTATCTTTTATGGTTGTCTCTTCTTACCTAACTGGTTGTTTTTGTTGTATACTATCAGATGATGACTACATGTATAAGGAGAGATTACCCGTGCAACACACTATAGAAACCGATACCGGCTGGCGAGTTTGGTGGCAACTAACACGTCCTCACACATTGACTGCCGCATTTGCACCCGTCTTTTTAGGAACCATGATTGCGCTACAATACGGTTCACTTCATTTTCCACTATTTTTAGCGATGCTTGTAGCCAGTTTATTTTTACAGATGGCCACAAATATGTTCAATGAGTACTATGATTTTAAACGAGGACTCGATGATGAACACTCGATCGGTATTGGCGGTACGATCGTGCGAAACGGTGTACAACCTAAAACTGTATTAAACCTAGCACTTACTCTGTATGGCTTATCTGTTCTACTAGGCATTTACATTTGCATGGAAACTTCCTGGTGGTTAGCTGCTGTAGGTTCCGTTGCCATGTTGATTGGCTATTTGTATACAGGAGGACCCTACCCGATTGCATATACGCCATTCGGTGAGCTCGTTTCTGGGTTCGTTATGGGCATGCTCTTGATCTTGATCGCATTCTATATCCAAACAGGAACTGTCACAGGCAATGCGATATTACTATCAGTACCAAGCATGCTATTAGTCGGAGCCATTATGTTAGCAAATAATATTCGTGATATTGTGCAGGATACTAAGGGTGGCAGAAAAACTATGGCGATTCTCGTAGGGCGAAATCATGCTGTTACGATATTGGCAACGTTTTTCATCGTCTCATACGTATGGATCGTTGTACTGGTTGTGACAGGACATGTATCTCCATGGGCATTACTCGTACTACTGAGCATCCCCAAACCGCTCCATGCAACGAAAACTTTCCGCAAGCATGAACAACCCATTCAAGTCATGCCGGCGATGAAGGATACTGGCGTTACAAATACGCTATTCGGACTGCTTCTCGGTATCGGCATTCTCATTGCTCACTTTGTCTGAATAAACAACAACCACAACGTCCACACTGTAAAAGGTGGACGTTTTTTGTTGTAAAGGTTTACTCTAGCTTGTAAACAGGGAAAGACTGAATAAGAAAGCTTTCTCAGACTTCATAGATCAACTAGGAAAGCCACATAGAAAGGGTCGTGACTATATTGTTAACAACTACACAAATTCAACAACTAAAAAAAGAATTACTAGCTATGGAAGATCGTTTGACTGAAACGGAAAATGAGACGGAAATCGTCAAGAATGCCCAAGAAGATGTAGGTGAATTATCAATGTATGATAATCACCCTGCTGACATGGGAACGGAGTTGTACGAGCGTGAAAAGGACATGGCACTTAATACACACGCAGAAAGTGAATTGGAGAAGGTCCAGAACGCATTACAAGCTATCAAAGACGGCACGTACGGTACATGTGAAGTTTGTGGTAAGGAAATACAAGTAGAACGCTTAGAAGCAATCCCTTACACTACTGTGTGTATTGAAGACGCACAGAAAGATGTGCCGACTGATCGACCGGTTGAAAATGATTTATTAATCATGGCAGATCCTAATTCATTTGCCGCACGAAGAGAAGGTGACGCAATAGATTACGAAGATAGCTTCCAGGAGATTGCGCAATCCGGAACATCTGAAACCCCTTCCGACTTCTCAGGTAATAAAAACCGTGACTACGAGGATTTATACGATGAAGAAAATGATGATAGCGCAGAAGAGTACGAAGAGTTTGCAGTGTCCGACATTACAGGCGAACCTGCTGGCTTTGTACGTAATGAAGAAGCAATTGAATATGAAGAGGAGTTAGACGAAGAAGGGATTGAATCACCGTTAGGCGACATCCCGTATAAAGAACGTGATAGCTATATTGACGCGGAGGAAGATAATTAATTCATAGGAGTACGTCTCATGAGCAAGGCTCGTGGGACTTACTCTTTTACACAGGTTTTCGTTCTATAATTGTTAATGAAGAAATAGAAAAAAGGTATTGCACAGTTATGCAATACCTTTTTTGTATGTATGACCCCTACGGGATTCGAACCCGTGATACCGCCGTGAAAGGGCGGTGTCTTAACCGCTTGACCAAGGGGCCAAAATTATGGCGGAGAAGGAGGGATTCGAACCCTCGCACCGCTTTCGCGATCTACACCCTTAGCAGGGGCGCCTCTTGAGCCACTTGAGTACTTCCCCATAAAATGGCTCCGCAGGTAAGACTCGAACTTACGACCGATCGGTTAACAGCCGATTGCTCTACCACTGAGCTACTGCGGAATGGTGGGCCTAAGTGGACTCGAACCACCGACCTCACGCTTATCAGGCGTGCGCTCTAACCAGCTGAGCTATAGGCCCATATTGGAGCGGGTAGGGAGAATCGAACTCCCATCATCAGCTTGGAAGGCTGAGGTTTTACCACTAAACTATACCCGCATTCATGGTGGCTCAGGACGGAATCGAACCGCCGACACAAGGATTTTCAGTCCTTTGCTCTACCGACTGAGCTACTGAGCCACATATGTTATTTCTAGAAAGACGCTCTTTAAAGCGGATGTATAAAATGGCGGTCCCGACGGGAATCGAACCCGCGATCTCCTGCGTGACAGGCAGGCATGTTAACCGCTACACCACGGGACCTTGGTTGCGGGGACAGGATTTGAACCTGTGACCTTTGGGTTATGAGCCCAACGAGCTACCACTGCTCCACCCCGCGATAATACAAATGTTACTTTATTAATAACTTAACGCCTTTATTATCTTAACATAACTACTTAGTAAAGTAAAGCTATTGTTAAAGAAAATATGGCGGAGGAAGAGGGATTCGAACCCCCGCGGGCTTTAACACCCCTGTCGGTTTTCAAGACCGATCCCTTCAGCCGGGCTTGGGTATTCCTCCGTGAAATAAATAATCTGGTGGACCTTGCAGGACTCGAACCTGCGACCGGACGGTTATGAGCCGTCTGCTCTAACCAACTGAGCTAAAGGTCCTTAGGATAGCGGCGGAGGGATTTGAACCCCCGACCCTACGGGTATGAACCGTATGCTCTAGCCAACTGAGCTACGCCGCTGCAATTAGTCAGTTATAAAGAATAATTGGTGGAGCCTAACGGGATCGAACCGTTGACCTCCTGCGTGCAAGGCAGGCGCTCTCCCAGCTGAGCTAAGGCCCCAATAAGTGGTCGGGAAGACAGGATTCGAACCTGCGACCCCTTGGTCCCAAACCAAGTGCTCTACCAAGCTGAGCTACTTCCCGACTATAAAGAATATAAAAGATATAGAAATTATAATAATATGGCGCGCCTGGCAGGAGTCGAACCCACAACCTTCTGATCCGTAGTCAGACGCTCTATCCAATTGAGCTACAGGCGCATATTATAGAATTAATTGGTGCCGAGAACCGGAATCGAACCGGTACGGTAGTCACCTACCGCAGGATTTTAAGTCCTGTGCGTCTGCCAGTTCCGCCACCCCGGCAAGAGTGGAATTAAAAAGCGGAAGACGGGATTCGAACCCGCGACCCCGACCTTGGCAAGGTCGTATTCTACCACTGAACTACTTCCGCATAAAGATGCGGGTGAAGGGAGTCGAACCCCCACGCCCGAAGGCACTAGATCCTAAGTCTAGCGTGTCTGCCAGTTCCACCACACCCGCGATATGTTTTGGCAAAAATAATGGTGAGCCGTACAGGATTCGAACCTGTGACCCTCTGATTAAAAGTCAGATGCTCTACCAACTGAGCTAACGGCTCGTACTAAGTGGTGCCGGCGAAAGGACTTGAACCCTCAACCTACTGATTACAAGTCAGTTGCTCTACCAGTTGAGCTACACCGGCAGGTGTAGAATATATGGTGGAGGATGACGGGCTCGAACCGCCGACCCCCTGCTTGTAAGGCAGGTGCTCTCCCAGCTGAGCTAATCCTCCTGGGTATAATTGAAGTTTTAAATTAGTATATTCTTTTTCTTTCTGATCACTCGGTTATGTATGAACTACTCAGTGTTGATCTTAAGAATAGAATTGCCTGGCGACGTCTTACTCTCACAGGGGGAAACCCCCAACTACCATCAGCGCTGAAGAGCTTAACTTCCGTGTTCGGTATGGGAACGGGTGTGACCTCTTCGCTATCGTCACCAGACTTTGTATCCTCTTCTTGAGGACATTTATTATTATAACACTTGTTAGTATTAATGCAAGCATTATTTTTAATAATTTTTGAGTAAATGTTATTCACTCAAAACTGAATAAAAGACATTGCGTAGTTCAAGTAACTACTTTTTAAGCTGTCCAGCCTCAGCGGCCAGATGCTCGGGTCATAAGTCAAAGCTGCTATGCGGTAAACTGCACCGCTACGCATCTTCGTCTTATGCCTGTCGCATCTAGACGGCCGCTTCGGCTTTTCATAATAGGTTAAGTCCTCGATCGATTAGTATCTGTCAGCTACATACGTCGCCGTACTTACACCCCAGACCTATCCACCTCATCATCTTTGAGGGATCTTACTTACTTGCGTAATGGGAAATCTCATCTTGAAGGGGGCTTCATGCTTAGATGCTTTCAGCATTTATCCCGTCCATACATAGCTACCCAGCGATGCCTTTGGCAAGACAACTGGTACACCAGCGGTATGTCCATCCCGGTCCTCTCGTACTAAGGACAGCTCTTCTCAAATTTCCTGCGCCCGCGACGGATAGGGACCGAACTGTCTCACGACGTTCTGAACCCAGCTCGCGTGCCGCTTTAATGGGCGAACAGCCCAACCCTTGGGACCGACTACAGCCCCAGGATGCGACGAGCCGACATCGAGGTGCCAAACCTCCCCGTCGATGTGGACTCTTGGGGGAGATAAGCCTGTTATCCCCGGGGTAGCTTTTATCCGTTGAGCGATGGCCCTTCCATGCGGAACCACCGGATCACTAAGTCCGTCTTTCGACCCTGCTCGACTTGTAGGTCTCGCAGTCAAGCTTCCTTATGCCTTTGCACTCTGCGAATGATGTCCAACCATTCTGAGGAAACCTTTGAGCGCCTCCGTTACTCTTTAGGAGGCGACCGCCCCAGTCAAACTGTCCACCTGACACTGTCTCCTGCCCGGATCACGGGCAAGGGTTAGAAGTCCAATACAGCCAGGGTAGTATCCCACCAATGCCTCCTCCGAAGCTGGCGCTCCGGAATCCAAGGCTCCTACCTATCCTGTACAGGCTGCACCGGAATTCAATATCAGGCTACAGTAAAGCTCCACGGGGTCTTTCCGTCCTGTCGCGGGTAATGCGCATCTTCACGCATATTATAATTTCACCGAGTCTCTCGTTGAGACAGTGCCCAGATCGTTACGCCTTTCGTGCGGGTCGGAACTTACCCGACAAGGAATTTCGCTACCTTAGGACCGTTATAGTTACGGCCGCCGTTTACTGGGGCTTCAATTCGGAGCTTCGCTTGCGCTAACCCCTCCTCTTAACCTTCCAGCACCGGGCAGGCGTCAGCCCCTATACGTCATCTTACGATTTTGCAGAGACCTGTGTTTTTGCTAAACAGTCGCCTGGGCCTATTCACTGCGGCTCTCTCGGGCTATTCACCCTACCAGAGCACCCCTTCTCCCGAAGTTACGGGGTCATTTTGCCGAGTTCCTTAACGAGAGTTCTCTCGATCACCTTAGGATTCTCTCCTCGCCTACCTGTGTCGGTTTGCGGTACAGGCACCTCCCGCCTCGCTAGAGGCTTTTCTTGGCAGTGTGAAATCAGGGACTCTGGAGATTAAATCTCCTCGCCATCACAGCCTGGTGTTGGATGAGAACGGGATTTGCCTCGTTCTCCACCTCACTGCTTAGACACACAACCAACTGTGTGCTCACCCTATCCTACTGCGTCCCCCCATTACTCAAACGGCGGGG